>JBHHZX010000479.1:0-1501 GCA_046758265.1 Phycisphaerae bacterium | reverse complement strand
ACGCTATCTCTTGGCTCATGGAAGAAACAGGCACCACAACGCAATCGCCGTATGCCGAAGACCTGTACTGCCCCGAGTGCGGCTACAGCCTGCGGGGACTGACGAGCGCGCGCTGCCCGGAATGCGGGCTGCTGCTCGATTTCATCGAGTCGGAGGTCTCGCTGATCCCCTGGGAGCGCCGCCGTGAGATCGGCTGGATCCGCGCTTACTGGCGGACGGTGCTGCTGGTCATGTTCCGGCACAAGGTTTTTCATCGCGCGTTCTATCAACCGGTCAGCCATCGTGACGCTCAGTGTTTCCGAGGCGTATCCATCCTGCACGCCTGCGTTCCGGCATGGCTCGCCGTTGCGGCGTTTTATCTGCTTGAGCACGACGCCGCGGCGGCAACCGCGAGATTCGCCGGAAGCTGGTTCATTCCCTTCTGCTGCGCTTGCCTGTTGACGTGTCTCTACGTTGTCAGCGGGCTGCCAAGCTACATGTTTGACTCTGAGCTGCTTGCCGATAGGCAGCGTGCCCGCGCCGCTGCGCTCGGCTGCTACGGCTGTGCGTCGCTGGCCTGGATGCCGGTCGCCTTTGCCGCTTTCCTTGCAGGGTTGATCCTGAGGCGCGTTTACCCGACCGCAGGCGTGATCGTTTTGGCGATTTCGGGCGGGCTGGCGCTCGTCGCTCTGATCTGGAGTGGCGAAGAGCCGCTGCGCCTGGGCAAGCGGATTTTCCGCGGAAAGCGTTCCAAGTGGCTGCTAGAATTTCAGTTCGGTATCATATGGCTGATCTGCTTCTTCGCGATTCTAGTCGGGTTGCCTTTCGGGGCCTGGCTGGTTTACGTCGTCGTCGACAGCCTGCGATGAAGGCGTGTGCGCCGCAGCGCGCGGCGGCCGACGGCCATCCAGGAAGAACACGATGTCGGCCGAGCCCCAATCCCGAGTTTGGCCTGGCTCGAACGCGTAGCGGCCGCTCTCGTCGACACCATCCGTGCCCACGCTGTACAGGACCGGCGGGGTCGCGTCGAGGCGATAGGCAATCACGCGACCGTCTGCGGCGAACGGGTCTTCCGGTACCATCGGCAGGTAGTCCGGCACGAGCGCATCCAGTGCTGGCGGCTGTGCTCCGTGGTCGGCTGCGTACAGCCGGATCGCCAGGGCCGTGGCGGCCAGCCGTCGCCGGAGTAGGCTGTGATAGTGAATGACCAGCGCGTTGTCGAGCGCGGGCAGCAGCAGGTTGCTCAGGAAGCGCGTCAGCATCTCTACGCCGGACCGTGCGGTCTCGTAGCGCGGCAGCAGCTTGTCGGCGGTCGGCCAGTCTGGGGCCAGCCCGGCGTGGGCGGCGGCGGTGCTGTACTCCATCATCCGGACGGTGTCGAGGCGGAGGGCCGGGCGGAACAGCCACCACAGGTCGCGTTTCGTGCTGCTGACAATTTCGCCGGCGTCGTGCTGCATGAGGCGCTCGCCGTAGCACGCCATCTCCCAACCTGTCCGCACCGCTTGCTCGTCGAGCAATTCAG
>JBHHZX010000478.1:0-1508 GCA_046758265.1 Phycisphaerae bacterium | reverse complement strand
CGTTTTGACGGCCGGCACGGAGACCGGCCGCTACATTTTCCATTCGGCGCCCGCGACGCGTTTTGACGGCCGGCACGGAGACCGGCCGCTACATTTTCCATTCGGCGCCCGCGCGAGGTTTCGACGGCCGGCACGAAGACCGGCCGCTACATTATCCATTCGGCGCCCGCGCTACCCGGTTGGAACTCGTCGCCTTTGAAGGTGTCGCCGAGGTATGTCTCCCGGACCCGCGGATCGTTGACCAACTCGTGCGGCGTGCCGGCGCTGACAACCTGCCCGAGATGAATGACGTAGCTGCGGTCGGTGACCTTGAGCGTTTCGTGCACGTTGTGATCGGTCAGCAGGATGGCGATCCCGTCGCTGCGCAGCCGCAGGATTTCGCTGCGCAACTCCTCGACGGCCTTCGGATCGACGCCGCTGAACGGCTCATCCAGCAGGATCAGCCGCGGGTTGGTGATCAGGGCGCGGGCGATTTCGAGCTTGCGGCGCTCGCCGCCCGAGACGTTCCGGGCCAGGTTCTTGCGCACCATCTGGAGGCCGAACTGGTCGAGCAGATCCTCCACCTTCTGGCGACGCTGCTGGCGGGTGAAGCGCATGGTCTCGCAGATCGCCGAGAGATTCTCTTCGATCGTCAGGCGCTGAAAAACGCTGGGCTCCTGCGAGAGATAGCCGATGCCGCGGCGGGCCCGCTTGTACATGGGTAAGTCGGTGACGTCGTGGTCGAGGAAGCGTACGCGGCCGGACTCCGGCTGAATCATGCCGACCGTCATGCGGAAGCTGGTTGTCTTCCCGGCCCCGTTCGGGCCAAGGAGCCCGACAATTTCGCCGTCGTCGACGCAGTAGCTGACGTGGTCGACGACGACGCGGCCATTATAGGACTTTACGAGCTTGTCGGCTTCAAGGAGCATTGCCAGCAGTCCAGCTCAGGCGGAATTGTGGACAACCTGTTCACTATGTCACCCGGTCCGTGCCTCACGCACCTGTAAAGCCTGTTACGACAGCGTTATCAGGGACCCCGCTGCTTCCGCTGGCGCAGCGGTCGGAATCGCGCACGAGCCGCAGCTCAAAGGAGTTGCGCACCGAACACGGCTGCGGCTGTCTCCGCGAAACGTAATTGGCGCGCCACTGGGGTCGCTTCCACTGGCCTCGTCAGGCTCGCCCCTGCAAAACACCGGACAGATGTTGACAACTCCATCGCTCGATCGACCGACTTGGGGCAGCGGCGGTTTATCGGATGAAGCGCGTCCGCCCGAGGTCGGGAATGCGCCACTCCCCTTTGCGGTCGAGTGGCAGCAACCCGGGAAGATACACGAAGAAGGCCCGCCCGACAATCTGATCAGCCCGTACCGTTCCGACCTGGTAGGAGCCGTTTCTCAGGGCCTCCTGCAGGTGCGGCCCCACGTGATCGCGAGACCACTCGCGGCTGTCATGGCTGTTGGGACTGTTGTCGCCGAGCACGAAATACTCTTCGTCACCGAGGCGAAAGGGCCGGCCCGCATAGGCCCGTC
>JBHHZX010000477.1:0-1509 GCA_046758265.1 Phycisphaerae bacterium | reverse complement strand
ACCCATGACCTCGTCCTTACCAAGGACGCGCTCTACCACTGAGCTACAGCAGCAACGCGTGGGTGCCCATGGCCCCGAGCATAACGGCGACCTATGAGCGTACCCGGACCGCCCACCAAAACCGGATTGAGCATTGTATAGGTGCCGCAGCCCTTGTCAAAAGGAAAAATCGGTGGTCAGGGACCCCCGTCCGGCGGTATCCTCTTCAGGCAGCGACCCGCGCCCCTGCGCGCCAATTCCGCGGTAGGAGCTGATCGATGGGCGAGAACCGTAGCCCCCTGCTGGCCGACTTGCCACACCGTATCCGCGCGCAAACCGCCGAGCTCAAGGCGAACCTCCGGCAATGGTGGGCCGACCTGCGTCAAGATCCCTCGCTCCTCTGGCGGACCACGGCGATTCGCATCAGCTTCTGGCTCACTCTCGGAATCTGCGCCCTGGTGGCCGTCCGGGCGCTCAGCCGATCGCTGCTGCCGCACGGCGAGGCGGATGCCGAGCAGGTGACCCCGCTCGCCATACTCTACGTTGCGTGCACAAACACTGCCTGCTATGGAAGTTACACAACCAGGCAGCCGATGGACTTCGACGCCTGGCCGTTGACCTGCCGGGAATGCAGCCAGCAAACCGTTCATCGCGCCAAGCTGTGCGCGAAGTGCCGCAACTGGTACGCAACGGCTCCCGGCGACTTGGCCGGGTGCCCGTTTTGCGCGGCTGCGGAGCCGGAACAACCGGCCGAGACCCCGCAAACTCGCCCCGTCGACCGCGATGACGCCGAGGATCCGTGGTGACGCCTTTCCGGGCAGGTCCGGCGTCGATTGCCGACGGCTTCGAGCCGACCGATCCATGCGGCGCCGGTGCTGCTGGCAATGGTCGAAACGCCACCGCGCGAGAATGCCAACGCGATTGTGCGGAAAGGGAGACACCGGCCATGCGCGGACCGCGTACGCCCGCTTGTCTTGCCGGTCTGGTCGTGGGGCTGCTGACGGCGTTGCCCGTCGTGCTGACCGGCTGCGGCCGGCGTACGGCTGCCGAGACAGGAGCTGCCGCCGAGCCGCCGCGTCCGAACATCATTTTCATTGTGGTGGACACGCTCCGCGCCGACCGTCTGGGCTGCTATGGCCATCCCGGCCAGTTGAGTCCGATGATGGACGCGCTCGCGCGCGCGGGCGTATTGTTCGAACGGGCAATCGCCACCTCCCCCTGGACCCTGCCCTCGGTGGCCTCGTACTTCAGCGGCTATTATCCGACCGTTCACAAGGTGACGAGTTACCAGGAAGCGCTCAAGGCCGCTAGGGGCGTCGGCCGTAAAGTGCGGTACTTCGGCGAAGAATTCACCACGCTGGCCGAGGTGCTCCAGGCCAACGGCTACCTGACCGCCGGGTTCTCCGCCAACCCGTTCATCACACAGAAGTACGGCTTTGCGCAAGGCTTCGAGCACTTCGATGCGAGCTTCGCCGACAACACCACGCCTGGCGGCGTCGTGAACGCCGCGGCGTTGCGCTGGCTCGCGGC
>JBHHZX010000476.1:0-1518 GCA_046758265.1 Phycisphaerae bacterium | reverse complement strand
CAACTCTACGTAGCCAGCACTGTCGCCACGCTCGAGCACAACGTCGGTGGACAGCCGCACGTCGGTCACGTTGTGGAAATCGACCCCGTGGGCGTTGTAGCCGTAGATGTCAAGGATGCGTCCCGGCGGCGCGTTGTCCGCCGCGCGCGTGACAAACTGAATCTGGCTGCGTGGCAGCTCGGCGCCGTCAAAGCGCGGGGTTCGTGTGTCCAGCGCCACCCAGCCCGATGCGCCGGGCAAGGCCGCCCAGTGCGGGTAGTAATCCGGCCATCGTCTGCGTCCCCGTTGTTTGCCCGCCGCCCAGTCCGAGGTGCTTTCCTTCGGTGGATAGTCGTGGTTGTAATAGGGAAACCACAGGGCGCGCTGAGCGTGCCGTGTCTTGCGTGCGACCTGGAGAGACGCGCCATTCTTGCCTTTGACCCAAATATCGCCGTCGATGATCTCGATCGTCTCGCCGGGCAGCCCGATGAGACGCTTGATGTAGTTTATGTCCGGCTCGTTGGGGTTTTTGAAGACGACCACGTCCCAGCGGCGCGGCGCGAAGCGACCGCCGATGTCGAAGGGCCAGCCGTGCACGACGATGCGATCACCGGCTTTGGTGTTCAGGCGCAGGAGGCCTCCCGGCTCGCGGCGGGTCGCTTGCTGGTAGCGACAGTTGGGGCACTGCACGAAGCGGGGCCCTGCCGCGGTATGGAAACCGACCGGGTATTCGTAGCCACAGTTCGGGCAGGTATGTGTCGCATGTGCGCCCGACAGCGTCTCGGCCATTGAGCCCGTCGGGATAATAAACAGCGGCAGAAAGAAGCTCTTGAGCACCAGGAGCCAGACGAACAGGTCAACGAACGACGCGATCTGCGTCAGGACCGGCTCCTTCCGCAGCGGGCCGGCGCCGCGCGTGGCGGCAGCTAACTTTCCAGAACGCGAGGTGTCTCTGTTCACTGGACGGCGAAACTCCCGGGATGGCGCTTTGCGCACGAAAACCGCTAGCGTATCGGGGGGCTTTTTAGGGGTCAAACACCTGCGCGAAGTCGGCCTTGCTGCGGCGCAAGCCCGCAGCTAGCATCCGACGCCGAACTACGCTGCCAGAGGAGCTGACGATGACATCTCAACGTCGCCGAATCGTGGGGTTAATCGCGCTGTCTAGCGGGACGGTACTGGCCAGTGGGTGCGACGTTGCCGACCAGGTCCTGGCCACGATCGGTTTCGCATTTCGCATTGTCGATATCTGGGTGTAAAACGCCGATGGCGGCAGCGCGACTGATTCGTCGCCGGTTGCTTGACCCTCGTGAAGCGCCGGAAGCAGCGCAGCGACCGATGGCCGAGGCCGTGAACATTCCCTTTTCCGAGCTTGCCCAGCGGGTCCACGAGCTACCGCCACGCGATCAGGAGATCAGGGTCGGCGGTCCGCAGCGGCTGGTGCGGGATGTGGTCGCATGGCTGGCAACGATTGGGCGGCGGGGGGTTGCGGCGGAGACGTTTGCGCTGCGAAGCGCGGCGAACGAATCTGCAGCGGGCCGT
>JBHHZX010000475.1:0-1520 GCA_046758265.1 Phycisphaerae bacterium | reverse complement strand
CTGCGCAAGCACACGCCCGAATTCATGAGCGTCTACCGCGTTTCTCAGCAGGTCAAAAGCGTGCTGGCGAAGATTCTGCTTTGCCGCACGCCGACCCTGAGAGGGCGGATCTACGAGTGTCCGTCATGTCACGGGCGCTGCAACGTATATAATTCGTGCACCGATCGCCATTGTCCGCTCTGCCGCGGAGCTCGGCGTGCGACTTGGTTAGACAAGACGCGCTCGCTGCTCCTGCCGGGCGTGAACTATTTTCACGTCGTCTTCACGCTGCCGGACAAGCTGGCGCCTGTGATCTTGGGCAATCGGAAGGCACTCTACGATCTGCTGTTCCGCAGCGCCTGGCGGTCCTTGGCGAAATCGTTGCGCGGCGAGGGCCAGTTCCAGCCGGCGGCCGTAATGGTGCTGCATACGTGAAACCAAGAGCTGGGCTTCCACCCGCACATTCACGCGATTGTCCCCGGCGGCGGCCCCGCCCTGGACGGCCGCCGATGGGTGGCGGCTCGGCATCCGACGCAAGCAAACCGCCGGAAACCGTACCTGACGGATAACATCCAGCTGGGGCGCGTCTTTCGCCAGAAGTTCACCGACGGTTTTCGTCGATTGGCGCGCGCCAACAAATTGAAACTACAAGACGGATGGGCCAAGCTACAAGATCGGCAAGAACTCGAATCCTGGCTCGACGCCGTTGCCGCATGCGACTGGAACGTGTTCATCGAAGGCCCTCCGCATAGCCAGAGCCGACCGGAACATGTGCTGAAATACCTCGCCCGGTATCTGACGGGCGGCCCCATTTCCGATCGTCGCATTATGGGAGACGAGCAGAAGCGAGTCACATTCTGGGCCCGCAGCAAGGACAAGTCCCACGGACATCGATCTCGCCCGTTCCGGCTTTCGGGCAAGGAGTTCGTCCGTCGTTGGGCGATGCACATATTACCCAAGGGCTACACGCGCTCCCGTTGCTTCGGAGGCTACCACGGCCGCCAGCGGGCTGCGTATCTCGCCGATTGCCGAGCCCTCCTGGCCAACTTGTCGCCCGCCCAACCCGGCTCGGGAGCGCCGCCCTCGGCGCCGCCGATCCGTGAACCATCCCCGTTGACGTGTCCACGCTGCAGCACGCCGCTGCGGTGTCTGGACCGACAACGGCGGCCGAGTTGGAAGCGGATCTTCACACGCAGCATTTATGGCGATGCCGCGCTCTACTCGCCGGCGCACCACATTTACTCACGGGGCCCGCCAGCATTTCCGCTGGACGGTTAAGGCGCAGCAGGCGTCTTCGCCGTCGCCAAAACGGGAGGCCCAACGAATGTCCCACCCCTTGGAAATCGTCGTTCCGACGCGCCGACGGCTGCCGGTACGCGCCGCCGAGCTCCCTGCTGCGGGAATCCAGCTCCGGCCAGCGCGGAGAGACCGCCGCCCAGTGGCGTCCGCAGCGCCGCGCTTACCCCGTCTCGCCATGATGTGATACAATGCGGAGCGGAGAACGAGGGTCCCGCGGCCGGAATCCGCATAGACGCCGTCGG
>JBHHZX010000474.1:0-1524 GCA_046758265.1 Phycisphaerae bacterium | reverse complement strand
CCTGCCGAAGGGACGGTTCCCGGCGTCTAAACGACGCGGGTTTTCGCTGTAGTAGGCTTCTATGTGATGATTGATCTACTGATCGCGGACGCGACCATTGTGACGATGGACCCGGCCCGTCGCATCATCGAAGACGGGCAGGTTGCCGTTGACGGCGGCCAGATCGTCGGCGTCGGCGCTGACTTGCGCCCTGAGGCGCGCAAAACGATCCGCGCGCCGGGCTGCGTCGTCCTGCCCGGCCTGGTCAACGGTCACACGCATGTCTACCAGGCGCTTATTGAGGGCATCGGCTACGACATGCCCTTCGACCCGTGGAACTGGCGTTTCCTGTTTCCGGTTGTCTCGCAGATGACCCCCGAGCACGCCGAGACCTCGGCTGAACTGGCTGCGTTGGAGATGATCAAGAGCGGCACGACGACCGTCTCCGACCACTGGTACCTGCACACCGACCTGGAGAATATCTACCGCGTGACCCTGACCTTCGACCGCGCCGGCCTGCGCGCCCAGATGGTCTACGGCCTGCTCGATCAGACCTTTGCCGGCGAGCGGATTGAGTCCGAGTACATGACCATGATCCAGCGCCAGGAAACGCTGCTGGCCGAGGCGCGCCGCTTTGTCGGCGCGTGGCACGGCACGCGGCGAACCACGGTCGCGCTCGGCCCGGGCTCGACAGAAGACATCAGCCAGGGTCTGATGGCGAAGACGGTCGAACTGGCGCGGGAACTCAACCTCAACGTTTCGACGCACGTCGCCGGCTGGATCGAGATCAACGCTTACACCCTACGGCACTTTGGCGAACGTGACCTGGAGCACCTGCACTCCGTCGGGCTGACCGGACCGCGCGGCGTGTTCTTCCACGCGGTGTGGCTTTCCGGCCGCGAAATCGAAATCCTGGCCCAGACCGACAGCAAGGTGATTCACTGTCCGCTGGCGAACGCCTACCTGGGCTATGGCATCGCGCCGGTAACTCAGATGCTGGCGCGCGGCGTGCCGGTGGGCCTGGGCACCGACGGCGCAGCCAGTTACACCTGCGACCTGTGGGAGGTCGGGCGGGCGGCGGCGATGCTGCAAAAGGCCTCTCGGCTGGATGGTGAGGCGGTGACGGCTGAAGAAGTCCTGGCAATGCTAACAATTGACGGCGCGCGGGCACTGGGACTCGAAGACCAGATCGGATCCATCGAGGTCGGCAAACGTGCCGATCTGATCGTTGTGGATTTCAACCAACCGCACCTGCTACCCGGCGGTCGCTACGCTCCCAAACTGGTCTACTCGGCGCGGGGCAGCGACGTTATCCACGCGGTGGTAGACGGGCAGGTGGTCATGGAAGATCGCCAGGTGTGCACGCTGGACGAAACGGCGGTGATGGTCCGCGCGCTGGAGGCGCGCCGTGATCTCGTCGCGCGCGCCGGCCAGGAGACGCGTGACCTCCTGGCCGCGCCCTGGCCGGCATCGGGGCCGTCTTGGCGTGCTGCCGCCCAAAGACGTGAAACGTGAAACGTGAAACGTGATGCGTGAATTTCCACG
>JBHHZX010000473.1:0-1540 GCA_046758265.1 Phycisphaerae bacterium | reverse complement strand
GCTCCGATGTGCAGGCCGAGGTCCTGCCGCACGACAAGCTCGCGCTGGTGGGCGCGTTGAAAGAGAAAGGGCACACGGTGGCGGTCGTCGGCGACGGGGTGAACGACGCTCCCGCGCTGGCGGCCGGCAACCTCGGTATCGCAATGGGCGCCGCCGGCAGCGACGTTGCCATGAACAGCGCCAGCGTGGCGCTGATGAGCAGCGATCTGCGGCGGCTGCCGTTTCTGGTTGGACTCAGCCGGGCAACCACCAAGGTGATCTGGCAGAACCTGATTTTCGGCGTGTGCTTCATCCTCGTCGGCGGGATCGCGATCATCTTCGAGTGGATCGGGCCGATGCGGGCCGCCGTGCTGCACTTCGTGGCCTCCGTGATCGTGGTGTTCAACAGTGCTCGGATGGTGCGGTACGGCGAGCACATCGCGACGCACCGGCCGCAGCCGCGAGAGGCGCGGGCTACGCCGGTGCCGGGTCGCGTGGCTCTGCAACCGGTGTGATGAGGTCGCAGGGGATGCGACGGTACAGCTGTCGAAATCTGCGCTCGCTCGCATGTGGTGTCGGCTGGCGCACGCGCGGTGGGTTTGCTGGGGGCCGGGAATCAGCCCACCTCGCGCGTCTGGAACAGCGCCATGCCGAGGCTGAGTACCGCCAGCGTGTACAAGATCGAGTAGGCCGCGACACGTGCGACATGGGCGGGGCGGACGCTGAGTTGTTGGGTGATCGCATCGCCGAGCCAGTGGAACTGAAAGTTCGGCAACGCGTGGTAGAGGATCTGACCGAGCAAGGTGTTCTGCGCCTCGGGGCTGCCGAAGTAGTAGTCCGAGAGCAGTCCGAGCAGGAAGATTGCGGCGCAGAGCATCAGCGTGACGACCTGGCTGAAGCGCGTGCTCAGGGTGACGGCGAAGGCGGTCAGGATCATCACCGCCAGGAAGATCAGCATGACGGCGAAATAGACGCTGGCGGGGGCAATCGATTCCTTGTAGCCAAAATACGTCAGCGGCGACTGCGGGTTCCACTCTTCGTCATAGAACAGGGTTACACCGACCGCGATCGTGGCGAGCGGCAGGATCCACGCCGTCAGCGTCGCCGAGAAGTGCCAGCCATAAACATAATTGCAGAACGTGGCGCCGATCAGGCTGATGACGACCGCCGCCGTCCCGAGCATCAGCACCGGCTGGTCGTACTTGTCGGAGGACCGTTCCATGACGCCGTGGCGGACGGCCATGACGAAGACCAGCGCGAGGAAGTAGTAGGCGACGAGCATGGCGCCGGTGACGCCGACGTATTTCCCGAGCAAGAAAACGGGTCGGCTGACCGGTTTGGAGACGACGGTCAGGACGGTGTAGCTGTCGATCTCGCGCGTGATGACGTTGGCGGCGCTGAAGACGCTGGCCAGCAGGCCGTACAGCAGCATGGTCGCGAGGCAGTTGTCGATCAGCATCTTCGTATCGCCGCCCGATTCGAGCGTGAAAGCCGAAAGCGTCGGACAAAACAGCGCGATCCAACCGGCCGCCGCCCACATCAGGATGCCGTAGATCGGCTG
>JBHHZX010000472.1:0-1544 GCA_046758265.1 Phycisphaerae bacterium | reverse complement strand
GATCTCGGGTGCGAGTTGGTCGTATCGTCCGATAAGGGCGGCCCAGGAGGCTTCCTGCCCCCGCTTCAGCAGAATCCGCACGATCCGCTCCGACCAGGCCGGCTCGGCGTGGGGCAGCGCCGCAGCAAAGATACGGTCGCAGTCCGGGGTCGGACCCTGTGAGAGCCAGTCGTAGAGCCGATCTACCAGCCGCATGTCATTCCTGACGGACGGATTCCATGCCAGCCCGCGTTCATCGCGGTGAGCGCGCCGCCGGACCCGCGTTCTACTCATCGGTCCGATCATGGCTCGAAGTTACCATCGCACGGGGCGGCGAATCTCGGGTAGCATTGACAACGTCCGGAAACCGCACAATCCTGCCGACATGAGCGCCGCCGACACAACGTCCAGCGATTCCAGACTCGTAACCGTTCTCGCCGGGGTCACGCTGCGTACGCCGGTGCTGACGGCTTCGGGGACGTGTGGGTACGGTCCCGAATACGCGGACGTGCTCGACTATCGCCGGCTGGGCGGATTCACCACCAAGAGCGTTACGCTGCACGAGCGGGCGGGTAACGAGCCGCAGCGCATCGTCGAGGTGCGAGCCGGCATCCTGAACGCGATCGGCCTGGCTAACGTCGGCTTACGGCGTTTTATCGACGAGAAGATGCCGTACATCCGCGAGATGCCGACGCCGGTCTTTGTCAACGTGGCGGGGCAGTCGGTGGAGGAGTACGTCGAGGTCGCCGGCACGCTCGACGAACATGATTGCGTCGCCGGCATCGAGCTGAACGTCTCATGCCCGAACGTGGACGACGGCTTGATGTTCGGGACCGATGCGCGCCTGCTGCGGCGGTTGGTCGAAGCGGTCCGCGCGGCGGTCAAACGGAGCCCGCTAATTGTTAAGCTGTCGCCGAACGTGACCGACATCGCCGAGATGGCGCGGGCGGCGATCAATGGCGGCGCACAGGTCCTCAGCCTGATCAATACGTACGTGGGTCTCAGCATCGATACGGACACGTGGAAGCCGATGCTCGCGAATGTCACCGGCGGGCTGAGCGGCCCGGCGATCAGGCCGCTGGCGCTGTACAACGTCCACCGCGTTTATCGCGAGGTCGCCCGGGAGGCCGGCATTCCCATCATTGGCATGGGCGGCATTCAGGACACTCGCCACGCGGTCGAGTTTCTCTTGGCGGGCGCCTCGGCGGTCGCGGTGGGCACCGCCCTGTTCGTGGACCCGGCCGCGCCCATCAAGATCGCCGACGGGCTGTCGGCTTATCTCCAGCAGCACAGCCTGCAGGACGTCTCCGAACTCACCGGCGGATTGAAGCTGCCCGGGTAGGCTGCTCAGTGCGAGAACCAGTGCGAAACCGGAAAACGGTGGCTGTCCCTATTTAGAACAATAGGAAGGCGTGTTTGCCGTCTGCCGCTACGAAGTGGAACGCGGTGACAGTCACCGGTCGCCTGCCCGCGTTCGGCGCAGTGATAACCACGGACGTTTCGTCGAAGTCGCGGTCCGTGGCGGGTCTGTGCAGTGGCAACATGAAGTGCCGAACGGCGTTGAC
>JBHHZX010000471.1:0-1570 GCA_046758265.1 Phycisphaerae bacterium | reverse complement strand
GTGTAAGAATCAGTCCCCCACCCTTGAAAGGGTGGGGCACCCCTGCGCACCTCCAGAAACGCCCCCGGCCTGTGAGCGAGAGGGGCAACCGTCGGGAGGACGATGGCAATCAGGCCGGGGGCGAGGTCGGCAATGTCTTGCAGATAAATCGCGCACTCGCCTTTCGGCGTGCGTAGGCGGCCGCGGGTGATCAGGCGCGAGAGACGCCCGTACGCCACGCGGTCCGGCGCGATCAGGACGACCGGCGGGGCGTCGAGCGGCGTGATCTCGGCGCCGATCAGCAGGCGTAGATCGTGCTCTTTCGCGGCCAGGTGTGCGCGGACGACGCCCGCCAGCGAGTTGCGATCCGTGATCGCCAGCGCGGCGTAGCCCAGCTCGGCGGCGCGGGCGACGAGTTCCTCCGGGTGTGAGGCCCCCCGCAGGAAGGAGAAGTTGGTCAGGCAGTGCAGCTCGGCATAGCGAACGGGGGCGCCGGAAGTGTCACGCGACAGCCGCTGTTGCAGGTCCGCCGGCTTCCGGCGTGGGTGCGCATACAGTTTCTGATCCGGCGGCTCTGGCATGGGCTGCCCCTGATGAATCGGGGATGCGCCGGGTTTTTGCGTAGTGGCCAACGCCCGGTGCCACACTGGAAGTATACCTAACAAATACCGAAAATCAAGTTGGAATGGCAGTAAAGTGCGGCGCGAGTCGGCCCGCATTTGGACCGGGGCAGCCAGCGCTCGGCTTGCTCTGAGGCCGGCTGAAGCCCGCTTGGGCGCAGCGTGTGGGCGGGGGCAGGGGCTGACCAGCTCAAGCCGGTCCAGGTGCACGCTTGAGGGCTCAGTCGGACTTGATGGCCTCCAGGCGTACGCCGCCGCCGAGAGTAGCCCACGGCGGCGGCTTGTCGTCGGGACCGGTGGTCGCGCCTGTTCTGCAATCGAGCGTGGCAATCACGCGGGAAGCGTCCACATCTACGACCCACACCTCATTGCGCGAAGTGTTGCTGCGGGCTACGAGCTTCCCGAACTTGAAGCGCTCAAGGCCATGCCAATCTTCGCTCCCGCGCCTCGCCACCACATTGGCGCCCACGCCGCCGCGTCTGCAAACGCCGCCCGCACAAACGGCGGCCTTGGAGCTGTCCGCGTCGGAGACGACTGAGAGCGACAGCTCGACGAAGTTGTGCTGCGGGCCGCGCAACACGGCGTTGTACTGGATGTATTCGGCGAGGTGGATGGTCCGACCGTCGTCCAGTCTGGCCTGGTGCATCGGGAACCGCCCCTTGCATTCGAACACCGCGCAGCCGGGGTTGGCGGCACATGATGCGCTTATGCCGAAGATCATCAACAGTCCGGGAGTGCTGACGCTCATGCTGGCAGTCTCCTTTTCATTCGTCGCTTATTTCCCTGCTGCACAAATCCGTTTCCAGCCGCCGCTCGATAAGCGCTCAGGTGTAGGGAGCTATTCACAAGGAGCCCTACGCCTGACGGCCCTCGCGTATCGCCGAGTGCGTGACATTCATGAAGCGGGTGTTGTCAAGGCTCCGGTCCAAGGGTTTTGCGGAAGATGTCGCCGCACATTCCCGTCGCCGTCG
>JBHHZX010000470.1:0-1575 GCA_046758265.1 Phycisphaerae bacterium | reverse complement strand
AAAGCTGCCCGGCCTTGCGCCGTGAAGCCGGTCCCGCCCGTAGAAAGTTCAACTGCGTGCTTGGCCAGACCGTCCGCGACCACCGCGCGCCCCACGTTTGCGCGAGCTCGAGCTGCCGTTTGAGCAGCCCCGCTGACTCGTAGCGCTGTTCGGCGGCAGCGCGTTTCATACGCTCGGCAGCCGATTGCATCCACGCCGCGACGCCGCCCTCGGCGAAGCGCCAGGCGGCGCGACTACGCTCGATGTATCGCTCGAGCGGCACCGCTCCGTCGCACGGTGCGTCGCAGCGGCCCATTTCCGCGTAGGCGCAACGAGTACCGCTGGGAGCCTTGCGCACTTGCTCCGGATAGCGGCAGAGGTCAAAAAGGTCCCACAGGCCTTCGAGTGCCTGTTGGCAGCTTCTGTACGTCGGCCAGGGACCGATGAATTCTCCCTCCAGGCACCAGATGCGCTCGGTCACGCATAGCTCCGGAATGCGGCGCCGCCAATCCACATGCAGAAACCAGGCCGGACCGAACGAGACCAACTCGCGATATTCACCGCGGTGCAGCACGCGGGCCAACTGGTAGTACCACCAGCGGGCCTCGAATGGGGAGTTAACCTGCCGCCACCGCACGCCGCGCACGACTTCGGCCAACTCGGCCCGCCCGCGGCGAGCCTCTTCGGGTTCGCTCAGGCGGGACAGGACCACGCGTTTAAGTTGCTGCGTGGTCAGCAACTGGATTGGGTTGCCCGCCTCATCGACGAACAGAAAAACCGCCGGGCAACCGGGCAGGCCGGTCAAATCGTCCGGTTTCGGCCGCGCGGCCCAGGACTGCGCCGCCGGCAGGGCCGTGGCAATGACCTCTTTCACGTGCTGGGGCGTGGACATGGCGTGGCGCGCTGTCAACGGGTCCGGCCGCACCGGCGTGCTGAGGGCTACACGGGCATGCCGGTGATTTCGGCTTCGAAGACCATGGTGTTATCGACGAAGCCCTGGGTTTCGCAGATGGTTCGACGGCGTTTGATTCGCTGGCCCCGGCCGACGACGACGAACCGGGCAGGGGGCGTGACGGTGCCGCGAAACTTGACCTTGTCGACGCCCGCGAAGCCTGTAAAGCCTTTTACCTTCAGCGTGCAATGCGTGACGTAGCTGGCCAACTGCGCGGCGGCCTCAATCATCAGCACGCCGGGGAACAGTGGTCGCCCCGGAATGTGCCCGCGAACCCACCAGGCGTCCTCGTGCACGTCGTGATAGCCGGCGAAGAGGCCCTTTTCGAGATCGCGATGTACGATGCCATCGAGCAATGCGAACTCGTGCCGCTGCGGGTTGACGCGCAGGATTTCGTCGCGATCAGCGATGAGCCGGGAGAAATCAAGGGCAGACGGGTCAAGTATGAGCGGTGGGGGCATGGTACCGACCGTTCGAACAACACGACCGTACTCAATTCGCCACGGCAGAGGCGCGGATGCCAACTAGGGCTGGCCTTCCTCGGACTCCCGGATGGCGAGGACGTGTTTGCGCACGTCCTGGGCGGTGTTCTTGATCTCCTGCATTGCCTTGCGAACCCGCGTACCGGCCGCCGGGTTCCCTCC
>JBHHZX010000469.1:0-1608 GCA_046758265.1 Phycisphaerae bacterium | reverse complement strand
AAGTCGCCCTGACTCGATCCCCCGTTCGATGTCCAGCCGCAGGAAACGCTCCGAACGGACCAGTCCACAGCGTCGGATGTCTCGGTCCGACGCGGTTAACCCGGGTGTTGTACCGGTGCGCTGGGCTAGGAGGCCCGGCGCTACCGTTTTTCGACGATGCGGCAGCCGGTTTGCATGACGCCATTGGCGAATACGATCGGTTCCGGTATATAGGTGGATGAATCGAGGACGCAGCGGCCAAGATGCTACGAAACGTGGCGCGGATGCACCAAGAACCCGGTGCGGCGGGTCACGTCGCACGACAAGTGAAAAGCCATGCTTTCCAAATCCCAAACGCCATCGCTCACACGCCCGAGTCGATGTTCGCTACCGCTGGCGATCAGCGTTTTGTTTGCCGCCAGCGGCTGCCAGGACCGCAGCGCCGACGTGCAGCTCGACAACCCTGAGCTCGCCGCCTTCGTACGCCTGATGATGCCCAAGGAAATTGAGATCCAGCACTACTTGACCAGGCCGTTTGATTTCGCGGGCACCGGCGACGCCGATGGGCTCGAGGTCATCCTCGCGGCGCTGGACCCTTTCGGCGACCCGGTCAAATGCATCGGCACGTTTCACTTCAAGCTGCACACCAGGCGGATGGCCAGCGGGGACAAGTTTGACAAACAGATTGCGCTCTGGACGGTAGCCATCGACACCGACAGATCGCTCATAGAGTATTGGGACCGCTATTCGCGCTACTACCGCTTTCCGCTGAAGCTCAGCGAGGGCACGCTGCCGCCCGGGCACTACATTCTGAGCGCGCAGTTGGTCACGCCGACCGGCGACAAGCTTTTCGACGAGTACGAATTCACGCACGGCGAGTCCTGAGTGGGGACGATTTCAGATGAAGGAGCATGCCGTGAGAAGCCGCAATCGCTGGCGCATGCCGATTCTGGCACTGGTGCTGCTGCCCGCCGGTTGCGCCACGCCGTCGAAACACGCGGCGACAGGTCCGGCGGCGACGACGCGGCACGAACCGATCCGCGTCGGCGCCTGGAACATCGAATGGCTGGGGAAGCCGGAGAAGCGCTCCGGCCCGGCCAAGAACCAGCTCCAGACGCCGGAAGCACTGGCTGAATACATCCTGGCGGCCGACGTCGACATCCTCGGCCTGGAAGAAATCAAGATCGATACCAACGACGGATCGGATGCCAACACCGCGTTGCGCCAGGCGCTGGCGCTCGTCGAAAAGAAGCGCGGCGGCCACTGGCAGCACCGGCTGTTCCCGACAAATTACGGTCGCGATCAGTGCACTGGAATCGCGTGGGACATCACGAAAGTTACGCTGCTGGACGAACCGCACATCGTGACGAATCCGGATCAGACCAGCGCCCAGGGGAAGACACTCTGGTCCCGCCCGCCGCGCGGCTTGATGTTCTCCGCCGGCGAGGGGCTGACCGATTTCGTCGTCGTGGTGATTCACATGAAGAGCAACTACGGCGGCGACTTTTCGCGGCACCGCGCTGAGGAGGCCCAACATCTCATTAGCGATCTGCCCGACGTTTTCGACGACCCGGACGTGCTCATCATCGGCGACGCGAATTGCAGCACACACGACGAGCCGGCTGTCGT
>JBHHZX010000468.1:0-1633 GCA_046758265.1 Phycisphaerae bacterium | reverse complement strand
ACTGCTGCTCGCGACGGCGTTGTCCGCCGCGCTGGCGCCCGGAGCCGGCGCGCAGCAATCGCCGGACCAGACGACAGTCATCGACAGCATCGCGGTCGAAGGCCACCGCCGCGTCTCCCGCAGAGGCATCATCACGACCGCCAACATCCCCATCGGCCAGCCAATCACCTGGCGCCATCTGCAGCGCGCCATGGCCGCCCTGTACGCCACGCGGCAATTCGACGACGTGCGCATGCTGCAGGGTACCGTCAACGGCAAGGAGGTCTTGCGGATTGCGCTTGTTGAGCGGCCCCTGCTCACCGGGTGGACCGTCCGCGGGGTGGAAGCGATCTCCGAGCGCAAGGTTCGGGGCCGCGTACGCTTGCTCGACGGACGTCCGTACGACCCCGCTGCAGCGGTACGCTCCAGGGCCGCCATCGATTCGCTGTACGAACGCGCGGGTTACTACCTGACAGACGTCTCGCTCCGGGAGCTTCCCCAGCTCGACGGATCGCTGCGGGTCGTGTTCGACATCTCCGAGGGACGACGCGTGACGGTGAGCCAGGTCGCGATCGAGGGAAATGAGGACTTCTCGGACGGCGACGTCTCGGGAGCGATGAAGACGAAGCCCGAGGGCTTTTGGTGGTTCCGGAACGGTGAGTACAACGAAGCGGAGCTGGAGCGCGACGTGCGCGAACGGTTGCCGGCCTACTACGGCCAGCACGGGTACATCGACTTCCAGGTGCTGTCGGATACGCTGCTGGTGGGCGAAAACACCGGAAAAGGTACGCTTGCGCTCACCGTCGACGAGGGACAGCAATACGAGGTCGGCACGTTCGAGATCATCGGGAACCGTTATTTCTCCGTCGAGCAACTTGAGCGGCTCTACCCGTTTGGCCGCGAGAAGGCGCCCAGGTTCGACCAGGCCAAGTGGGAGCAGGCCACGGAGCTGGTGCAGACGCTCTACCTGAACAACGGTTACATCTACGCCCAGGTCGCGCCCATCATGACGCGCCGTACCACCGCGGACGGCCGCAACCTGGTGGACCTGCGCTGGCAGATCGTCGAGCGCCAGCCGGCGATCGTGAACAAGGTGCTCATCCGCGGCAATACCGTGACGCATGAAGACGTCATCCGACGCGCCATCTTGATGGTCCCAGGTGATGTCATCCGACAGGAAGCGCTCATCCGGTCCTATCAGAACATCTCGAACCTGAACTTCTTCGAGCAGCCGATCCCCCCGCCGACTACCGAACAGGCGAACCAGCAGGGCGACGTCAACGTGATCTTTCACGTGCGGGATCGGCACACCGGCAACATCAATTTCGGCGCGTCGGTCGGTCAGGGGACCGGTCTGGGTGGGTTCATCGGCCTGAACGAACCGAACCTGTTCGGGCGTGCCAAGCAGGTAGCCATCCAGTGGCAGTTCGGCCGGAACATCAACGACTTCAACGTTTCCTATACCGACCCGGCACTGCGGGGCAGTTTCATATCGGGGACGGTCACCCTGCACAGCAGCCGACTCCGATTCACGGTCGGCGACCTGGGACGCATCCGGTCCCGCGGCGGCTCCGTGCGTATCGGCTTGCCACTCGGCCGCTCTCGGTTCACGCGACTGTTCCTGTCCTACACCCTGGAGCAGAGCGAGTTTGAT
>JBHHZX010000467.1:0-1657 GCA_046758265.1 Phycisphaerae bacterium | reverse complement strand
CGGCGTCGGGATGGTCAATCAGTAATGTGAAGTCGCCCGTGGCGCCGGGATCAACCGTGATGTCGTTGATGACGCCCGGCTCACCACTGCCTTGGAAGGTCTCGGCGTAGAACGCGTACGCGTTGCCGTTGCCGCGGAGGATCGTGATCGTGCCGGTTTGTTCGACGGTGTAGAGTTCCTCACCGCCGAGGTCCTGGCCCAGGACCATCCAGCCCCAGTAATCGTCTTTGATGTCCAGGTCTTTGCACTCGAAACGCCCGCCCCGCAGGTGGTAAGATAGTAGAAGCATTGGGAGCCGACCGAGCAGCGCACGCAGGCTGTTTGCAGGCGAGGATTCTTATGAGCAAACCGGATCGGACGCGCGACAGACCGCGCAACTTCGACGTTTCACGCCGCAAGTTTCTCCAGGGAGCCGGCGCGCTTGCCGCCGTGCCGTTGGTCTCTCGCCAGATTGGCGTCAAAAGACAGCCGGCCGGCGCAGCGGTCAAACGGGTCGGGCCGGGCGAGGTCACGTGCGAACTGAAGATCGACGGCCGCTCGTACGTGGTTGAGATCGAGCCGCGCCTGACGTTGCTGGACGTGCTGCGCGACAAGCTTGACCTGACCGGAACGAAAGAGGTCTGCGGGCGCGGCGCCTGCGGCGGCTGCACGGTACAAATCGACGGGTTGCCCGTGAATTCGTGTCTGATGCTGGCGCTGGACGCGGCCGGTGCGGAAATCACCACGATCGAAGGCCTTGCACGGCGCGGCCGGCTCAACCCACTCCAGGAGGCCTTCTGCCGGCACGACGCGCTGCAGTGCGGCTACTGCACACCGGGATTCGTCATGAGCCTCGATGCGCTCTTGGAGCGGAAGTCAAGCCCCTCGCTGCAGGAGATACGCGCGGCCTGCTCGGGAAACATCTGCCGGTGTGGGACCTACCCCAAGATCTTCGAAGCCGCCTTGACGGTGGCGGGCGTCGACGTCTTGCTGGGCAACGTTACGGACAACCATGGCAAGGCGCTGGAGAACGAGGGCGGCCGCGTCGACGCCCCGCTCAAGGTCTCCGGGAAGGCGAAATACACAGCCGACCTCAGCCTGCCCAACATGGCCTATGCCACCATCATCGTCTGCCCCTACGGCCGAGCCCGGCTGCGGTCGTACGACGAAGAAGCGGCACGGAAAGTTAAGGGCGTGCTGGACGTCACCATCCATCAGCGCGAAGAGTACGTCTACTGCGGCCAGCCCGCCGGCCACGTCTGCGCCGAGACGCCTCAGGCGGTCGACGATGCGATCGCCGCGCTGGACCTGAAGTGGACCACCCTGGAACCCAGCACCGATCCGATCGCCGAACATGAGCGTGTCGTCGGGCCGATTCCGCCGCCGCTGGACCAGGCGGATGGCGCACGCGGCGCGATTGGTTCGGGCGGGCGGCGCCAAGCGGTGCAACAGATCTTCGAGAATGGCCATCGCATCCTCGAGCGCACTTATACCACGCAGATCCAGACGCACTCCTGCCTCGAGCCGCATTCCGCGGTGGCCGACTATCGTGGCGCGGAGGCCCAATTGTGGTGCAGCGCGCAAGGCACCGGGGCGACCCACGCCGCGGCGGCTGAAACCTTCGGTCTGGATCGCAGCAAGGTCAGAGTGCACTGCGAACACGTGGGGGGCGGCTTTG
>JBHHZX010000466.1:0-1659 GCA_046758265.1 Phycisphaerae bacterium | reverse complement strand
GCCGCCAATCTGCGCGCCATCGGCACGCTGCGACAGGCCTTTGGCGCTCCGAGCGGCTTCAGCGATCATACGACGGCGACGCAAACAGGGGCCTGGGCCGTGGCGAGCGGGGCACATGTGCTCGAAAAACACTTTACGCTCGATCGCAGCGCGGCTGGTCCAGACCACGCGCTGTCGCTCGAGCCACCCGGCTTGCGGGAATACATCTCCGCAGTTCGCGACGTTGAACGCGCTCTGGGCACGGGACGCCTCGGCATGACTCCGCTCGAAGCCGACGTGCGGGCCGCTGCCCGCAAGAGCGTCGTTGCGGCGTGCGATCTGACGACCGGTACGGTGCTCCGACCGGAGATGCTGACCGTGAAACGACCGGCCGGCGGGATCGAGCCTGATCAACTCGACGCGTTGATTGGCCGACAGGTCGTGGCCGACGTGTCCCAAGACACCGTTCTGACGTGGGACATGATTCAGTGAGCCCCAGTCGCGTTCGACGAAAGCGCAAGCGCGTGGCGGTGATAACCGGAACGCGCGCAGAGTACGGCGTGCTGCGTTCGACGCTGGAGGCCATCCACGCCCATCCACGTCTGGAACTGCAACTCGTCGTGACCGGGATGCACCTGCTCCGCAAGTTCGGCCATACGATCGATGACATCCTCGCCGACGGCTGGCGCGTCGCTGCCTGCGTCCCGATGCAATCCGGCAGGGATGAACCCACCGACCAGGCCGCGGGGCTGGCGCGCGGGGTGGCCGGCATGGCACGCTACTTCGAACGAGCCGGGACCGACATCGTGGTGGTGCTCGGCGATCGCATTGAGGCCATGGCCGGTGCGCTCGCTGCCGTGACAACCGGGCGTGTGCTGGCGCACATCCACGGCGGCGATGTGGCGCCGGGCGACTTCGACGAGTCGCTCCGCCACGCCATTACCAAGCTCGCCCATGTGCATCTGCCCGCGACGCGGAGATCGACGCGGCGACTCTTGCGGCTCGGCGAGCCGGTAGAACGCATACATTGTGTCGGCGCGCCGGGGCTTGATCGGCTGCGGGTCCTTCTCGCGCAAACACGGCCTGCCTCAGGGCGCTCCGGGAAAGCCCTCGTCGTTCAACATGCCTACGGTCGGGCCGCCGAAGTGGAAGAAAAGATAGCGTCGGCGCTTTTGCGCGTGGTTGCCGAAGCGGGTTTGAAGCGCTGGATCGTCTATCCCAACAGCGACCGTGGCCACCCAGGTGTCGTGCGAGCGATCAGCCGGCACGCGCGCCAGCACCCCGCCGACGCGGTTAAGGTCTTCCGCTCGCTCCCACGCGATGAATATCTGCGGGCCCTGCTGGACGCCGACGTGCTGATCGGCAATTCATCGAGCGGGATCATCGAGGCCCCCTTTGTGGGAACACCCGCGGTCAATGTCGGCGAGCGGCAGGCTGGCCGGCAGGTCGGCGGGCCGGCGGTGGTGCACGCCGCTGAGTCGCTCGGCGCCATCCGTGCCGCGCTCCGCCGCGCATTACGCAAACGCCCCCGACCGGCAGGCCGCAACGTTTACGGCGACGGCTACGCCGCTCAGCGTATCGCGACGGTCCTTGCTCGGTTGCGGCCGTCGCCGCAGCTGGTACGGAAGCGGATCGCTTACTAGTGGACCGTCACGCTCGAAATGCGGGTTGTAGCGGGGG
>JBHHZX010000465.1:0-1678 GCA_046758265.1 Phycisphaerae bacterium | reverse complement strand
TCGAAGCGAAGCTCGGCGCCGCCCGTCGCGCGTTGGAACACTGGAGCCGCCTGCCACTCAATGACCGCAGCGCCCATGTTACGGAAGGCCTCCGGCGCTTTCGTGAAAACGGCGAGCAGATCGCGCGCGACATAACCGCGCAGATGGGCAAGCCGATCACGCAGGCCCGCCGCGAAGTGGCAACGATGTTTGAGCGGGCCGAGCGCTCGATCGCGGACGCGCCGCATGCGCTCGCGCCGGATCGCTTCGACGACCTACCCGGATTCGTCCGCCGCATCGAGCACGCGCCGCTTGGTATCGTCCTTGACATCGCCGCGTGGAACTATCCGCTGCTCATTCCCGTCAACGTGATTGTCCCGGCGCTGCTGGCGGGCAACGTGGTCCTACTCAAGCACAGCGCCAAGACGCCGCGGGCCGGCGAAGCGTTCGAGGCGGCGTTCGGCGCACTCGAAGTGCTCCATCTCGTCACGAACCTGATTCTCACGCACGAGCAGACCGCCCGCGTCATTGGTGACCGGCGAATCGAGCACGTCGCCTTCACCGGGTCGGTCGAGGGCGGATACGAAGTATATAAGGCCGTATCCAATCGCATCATCGACGTGGGACTCGAACTGGGCGGCAAGGACCCGGCCTACGTGGCGGCCGACGCCGATCTCGAAACAACCGTCGAGAACGTTGTTGACGGCGCCTGCTACAACGCCGGCCAGTCCTGCTGCGCGGTCGAGCGGGTTTACGTCCACCAACAGCTCTACAACGCGTTCGTCGAAAAGGCCGAGCAAGTCCTGCGCGAGTATCGCCTCGGTGACCCGATGAACGAGCAGACGACCATGGGACCGCTCGCCAGCCGCAGTGCGCTCGATACGCTCGAGCGACAGGTTCAGGATGCGGTCGAGCGCGGGGCCACGGTCGTCTGCGGCGGACAGCGTGTGCCGGACTCGGCGGGGAACTTTTTCCCGCCGACGCTGGTCACCGACGTGCCGAACGGCGCGCTGATCATGCAGGAGGAGAGCTTCGGGCCCCTCGTGCCGGTCACCCGCGTCCGCGACGACGAGGAGGCCATCCGACTGATGAACGACACCCGTTTCGGCCTGACCGCCTCGATCTGGACGATCGACCCGGAGCGTGCCGAGCGCCTCGCCGCTCGGCTGAACGCGGGAACGGTTTACCAGAACCGCTGCGACTACCTCGACCCGGCCCTGCCCTGGGCCGGCTGGGGCGAGAGCGGCAAGGGCTCAACGCTGTCCCGCTATGGGTTCTACCACTTGACGCGTCGCAAGAGCATTCACTTTCGCACCGGCTAACGTGGGCTGTGCCAGGCGGCGGCCGGTCACCTTCCGGTCGCCTGGGGCCTGAGGTTGAGACCCATTTCGTCGACCGTCTGGCGAATCGCCGCTAGCAGCGCGCGTGAGTCGGACTCGAAGATTCGTCCGATGTGGCCAATGCGGAAACACTCGGCATTCGAGACCTTCCCGGGATAGATCACGAAGCCTTTCTCGTTGAGTCGGTCGTAGAACTCCTGAAAGTTGAAATTCGGATCATCCGGATAGCGAAACGCGGTGATGATGTGCCCCTGTAATTCGGGCTTGAGGTACTCGACGAACCCCAGCGCCCGCATGCCCGCGACGATGCAGCGATGGTTGGCGCGATAGCGTTCGGCACGTCCGGCAACGCCGCCCTC
>JBHHZX010000464.1:0-1689 GCA_046758265.1 Phycisphaerae bacterium | reverse complement strand
TCTGGCTGGCCCAACAGACCTTTGAGGGCAAGATGGACCCCGCCCATTTCATGACGATGGTGATCCTGCTGGCGGCCATGCTTGATCCGGTCCGCAAGATTGCCAACGTCTATAACATCATTCAGCGCTCCGGGGCGGCGTCGGCGCGGGTTTTTGAGTTTCTTGATCAGCCGGAAGAGCGGTCCAATCACCGCGCTAAAATGCTGACCGGTGGCGGCCCACACCAGATTCACCTGGAAAACGTGCTGTTTCGCTACACTGCGGAGCAGTCTCCGCCGGCGCTGGACAACGTATCCCTGCAAGTCAAGCCCGGGGAATGTCTGGCGATTGTCGGCCCCAATGGGAGCGGCAAATCGACGCTCGTCAGGCTGCTTTCGCGTTTGGTCGAACCGCAGCAGGGGCGCGTGACGATTGACGGGCTCGACGTGCGGTCCTTGAGCCTGCACAGTTTGCGCCAGCAGATTGCGGTCGTCTCCCAACGCCCGGTCATCTTCGCTCGCAGCGTCCGCGAGAACATCGCCTACGGCAATGAAGCGGCGAGTCTGGAGGAGGTGCGCGCCGCGGCCCGCAAGGCCTACGCGGCCGAATTCATCGAGCAGTGGCCCGAGCAGTACGAGACGATCCTCGGCGAGTTTGGCACCAGCGTTTCCGGCGGCCAGCGGCAGCGAATCGCGATCGCACGGGCGTTCCTGAAGAACTCGTCGATCCTGATCTTTGACGAAGCGACCAGCGAGATCGACGTCGACAGCGAGCGGAAAATCCACGCGGCGCTCAACGAGCTGCGCCAGGGCAGGACCACGTTTCTGATCGCCCATCGGCACACGGTGATGGAGATGGCCGAGCGGATCGTGGTGATGGACGTGGGCCAGATCGTCGACGTCGGCAGGCACGCCGAGCTGATGCAACGCTGCCCGCTGTACGTCGCGCTTTACCGCTCGCCGGCGGCGAGCTGACCGCCGTCTCACGCGCGCAACCCGTATACAGAGGGGCCCATGAAGTCGCACGGAAAGCTCAGTATCGAAACATTCATCGAGCCGTCGTTTCAGGAAAACGGCTTCCTCGTGTGGTGCGACGGCCGCCCCGAGTGCTGGCTGGTCGATCCCGGGTTTCCGCCGCAACAGACCGAGCAGTTCGCCACCGCGGTCCGAGAGCGGGAGCTAACACCGAAGAGCATCGTGGTGACGCATGCACACGTCGACCACATCGCGGGCATCGAAGCGCTCCGGTCGCAGTTGGGCGATGTTCCGATCGTTTGTCCGCGGGGTGAGGAGCACATGCTGACGAGCGCCGAGGCCAACCTGTCCACAAACCTCGGTCTGGCCGTCACCGCCCCGCCAGCCGCGCAGACGGTCGCTCACGGCGACCTGCTTTCGTTGGGCGAGTCGCAGTGGCAGGTGCTCGACGTGTCCGGGCATTCGCCCGCCGGCGTCGCCTATTACTGTGCCGACGCGGGGGTGGCGCTGGTCGGCGATGCCGTCTTCGCCGAAAGCATTGGCCGCTACGACTTCCCACACAGTTCGCGGGCCCGCTTGCTGAAGAACATCCGGGAAAACCTCCTGACGCTTCCCGAGCAAACGGTGATCTACTCCGGGCACGGGCCGGCGGCGACAATCAAACGCATCAAGCAGTACAATCACGTGTTGCGCTGGGAACTCGAGCAATGCTGAGCGAGCCTGCCCCACTCAGAGG
>JBHHZX010000463.1:0-1701 GCA_046758265.1 Phycisphaerae bacterium | reverse complement strand
CCCGCCCGGCCGACGTGGGGCGCCGCGCAGCGCTGGTGGACGCGCTGGCTGGAATCGGCACCGCCAACTGCGCTGAGCCGCTGCTGGGTTTGTTGAACGACCATCGATCGTGCGGCGTTCAGACCCGCTCCGCGCGGCTGCTCGAACGTATCGCGCCTCTGGCAGCGCGAGGCGGCCTCGTCGAGACGCCGCTGGCCGAACCCACTTCTCGGCCGCTGGCGGAGTCGTCCGTGCAGACCATCGCCGAGCGTGCGGCGGCGGCGCTGGCGCGGATCACCCGCCTGCGTCCGCCCTTCGCGTCCGCTCTGCCGGACGCGCAGCGCGCAGACGCCGAGCGCGTCTGGCGCGACTGGGTGGCGGCACACCGGGAGGCGCCGTGAGCCGCAGGCCAGGGCCGGCACGGGGGCCAGCCGCTACATGTTCGGTCGCCGCGTTGCGCGAGCGGTCAGGCCTCGTCGCGTGCGGACGTGCCCCACATGAGCTCGCGCAGTTTGCGACCAACGATTTCGATCGGATGGCTGCGCTCGCGCTCGGTGAGCTCGCGGCATAGCGTGCGCCCACGACGGTTGTCCGCGAGGAACTCGCGGGCGAACTGTCCGGATTGAATTTCGCCCAGCAGGCCTCGCATCTCGCGTCGGAGTTCGTCGCGGACGAGGCGCGGGCCGCGGGTCAGGTCGCCGAAGCGGGCGGTGCTGGAGATGCGCTCGCGCATGTATGTGATACCGCCTTCGTGGATCAGATCGGCCAGCAGCTTGACTTCGTGGCAACACTCGAAATACGCCAACTCGGGCGGGTAGCCGGCCTCCACCAGCGTCTCAAAGCCCGCTGTGATCAACGCCGTCAAGCCGCCGCACAGCACGGCCTGTTCGCCGAACAGATCCGTTTCGGTTTCATCCCGAAAGGTCGTCTCGATGATTCCACCCCGGTTGGAGCCGATGCCGGCGGCCCAAGCGAGCGCGGCGTCGCGGGCATGACCCGTGGCATCCTGGTGAACCGCGATCAGCGCCAGCACGCCGCGGCCGGCCACGAATTCGTCTCGTACGCCGCGACCCTGCGCTTTGGGCGCGACCAGGACGACGTCCACGTCGGGCGGCGGCGTGATCTGCTGGTAGTGGATCACGAAACCGTGCATGAAACCCAGCGTCTGGCCGGGACGCAGATAGCATCGAATCTGCTGTTCGTACACACCCGGCGCGACGTCATCCGGCAACCCGAAGATCAGCAGGTCGGCGGCGTTGACCGCGTCCGGAATCTCGGCCGGCTCGAAGCCCGCATCGACCGCGGCGTCGAATCGCGCACCGCCCGGTCGTTGCGCCACCACCACCTTGCATCCTGAATCCCGCAAGTTCAGCGCGTGGGCCTGCCCCTGGGAGCCGTAGCCGAGAACGGCAACGACCTTCTCACGAAGGAAATCAACTGTGGCGGTTGCTTTGGGGATGACCGTGACACGAGCGGACATGTCGTCCAACCGGCTTCGTGATCGCTTGTTCTTAGCTGTCCCGAATTCTGAACTCCAAGCGCGACCGGACCGTACTCGCCCCTGCAAGCACCGGCCTGTGAATTCGTCGCTGCGTCCGGACAATGTTCGCACCCTCCTGAGGCCGCGTCAACATTCGTTACTGCCTGTCCGACCGCACCGCAGAGGACGCCGCCGGACAAGCCCAAACCGGCCGCGGGCGTTCGCCGTGGGGCGCCCGCCTG
>JBHHZX010000462.1:0-1705 GCA_046758265.1 Phycisphaerae bacterium | reverse complement strand
AGCTCAGCCCACGCTCGCCGGCCCATGCGCCGTGCGCCCGCGCGAATTCCTTGAAGTACGAGTCACTCGACGGAGCGAGATTCGGATGCGCGCTCCGGAATTGCCGATCCCGTTGCAGTAGCTCGAGCAGAGCCCGGTGGTGCTGCCGGTGCTTCTCCGTCCCGCGCGTCACTTCTTCTGGTACGTTGTTCGGAAATCGGCTCTGCAGCAACTCCACCACCGTCTCGCCGCTCGGCAGCACCGCGTCGCCGCGGATCCGCCAGCGACCGTCGACGAAGTCTTTCTGCTCATTGACTAAGCGGGCGATCCACCGCAACCGCCGCTTTCGCGCCGCTTTTCCGCGGCCGAATGCACGAGCGAATTGGCAGGACGCATACCAGGTGTAGCCGTCCGCGGCGCTCACCAGATTCTCGGCTGACTTGCCCGTCATGCGAGGAATCGCCTCCAGTTCGGCGCGTCCGCCGCAAACTCGCGCCACAAATCGCGAGCGGTCCGCGGCTTGACCCATTCCCAGCCAAATCTGCGCGCCGCCGCGGCAACCTCCCGCGCCGCCGTTGTTGGTGGCGACCCGTGCAGAATCTTGTGCAAGAAGGTTTGCCATGCTGCCGGCGATACCGGCTTCCGTCCCCGTCCCCGCGGATCCGCCCGTACAATGTCCACAACTCGCCGACCGCAGGGCATTACCGCCAGCCGGTGCACGGACTTCTGGTCCTCCATCATGGATCGTTCGATGGGCTGCAATGATTCCCACCACACCCGCGCCGCCTGGCGGTTAGCGAATAACGATTCCAGGCGGTACAACGCAACGGCCTTTGCGATCGCCCAAAGCCCTTCGACCTTGGGCGGAGGGCTCGTACCGATAAGCTCGTCTAGGATGTCAAGACATGCTCGGAGATGGTCCCGACAGCAGCGCAGTGCCAGGACACCGCCCACCGAAAGCGTCCGCCGACCCGGCTTCGAATCATCGACTTGTCCCTGTCCGTTTTTCATCGCTATCAGGGCGTCTGCGCCGGCTGACTTTCTTTCTGACCCTGCAACCCCTGCTCGGCGCCTGCTCTGCCCGCGTCCAACTCTGCGATCCTGCGCCGCACAGCGAGGTAAACCGGGCTCACGAGCAATAACACGGCGAAGTGGCACGTCCGCATGCGAACCATCTTTCGGAGCGGGCCAAAGCCGAGCATCCCGTCTGCGCGTGAGAACCCCGCGAGCTGGTCGCGGATGCCCTCAAGCCCCCTTTGCGCTTCGCGGAGCGCACCAGCGTCATTCCAACGGCCAACGTTGGCGTAAGCCCGCTCCCACGCCTCATTCGCAACCGTCAGGTGCACGAGCCATCCGCGAGCGAGACAGTACCCGGCGAATACGCGGCCCCGGGCGTCTGAGCCAGGGGCCACGTCTTCGGACAACAATCGCGTTAACGTCCCGAGGCGCCACCCTTCACGCGCCGTCGCAAGTAGTTCTGCGTGCCCACTACTTTCCGGATTCTGCATTACCGTCCCTTTCATCGTTACCCACCTGGCCCACGAACGCCTCACGCACGGTCAGCTCGGCCGCGCCGGTCGCCGCCGGCTCGACGACCAACGAAGCCAACGAAACTCGTAAGACTCGCGCGACCCGTTTGGCTTTGGGAAGGCTGATCGCTCGGGCCGTCCGCGCCCGCCAGATCAACTTGCCGGACGTACCGCTCCGCTGCACGAGCTCGCCGACC
>JBHHZX010000461.1:0-1727 GCA_046758265.1 Phycisphaerae bacterium | reverse complement strand
TCGGCCGGTGTTCCGGTCAAGCTGAATGTTTATGCCGGTGTCGGCCACGCTTTTCCGCCCGGCCGGGATGAGGAGTTGCGCAAAGCGTTGGAATTCGTGGGCGGCGGCTAACTTCGACTTTCGCAGTTATGCAGCCTGTTGGACTGCGTTGAATAAGGTTTTCATGACGTTTCTTGAACCCTGGCCTTGCAGGCCCAATGACAAAACCTGTTCGCGGACACTCTCGCAGCGCAAGGTGTTGAGCATGTCGGCGAACGATGCACACGACTTGCTCCGATACCAGGGACGATTGGGCGCCCGGTAGTGACGATGACCTTCAGCCGCGAACCACAGCACGATCAGGCTGTACAGCAGCATCGCCGTCGGCGCGGTGCGCTCGACTGCCTTGCGGGTCCAGCCCTGCGGCTGCTCGAAGCCCAAGTGACCCTTGGCGTCGTGGAACGTCTGCTCGATCGACCAACGCTGCGCATACCAAGTCAACACCTGCTCGGCGGTCGCCTCGTGACAGGTCGAGTAGAAGGCCTGCATCTTTCGCCCGCCGCTCAGCGGCTCGACCGCCACAATTCGCAACGGTCGATCCGGCACCGCATATACCCGGGCAACCCGGTCCGCCACGCGCGAACGATCGCGACGACCGTAGATGTTCAGCGTCAACCGGCCTGTCCGCTGCTCGAGCATCTGCCGTGGCGTGGACAAGCGTCGCCCGCGCTTGCGGGGTCGGCCATTGGTTCCGGGTTTGCGAACCGCCGGCGCCTCGTAGAGCCGGGCGTTCAAGTCCAGTCGCGAGGTCAGGTCGCAGTTGGCCGGCAAATGCGCCAGTACGCTCTGCCCGCCGTAGGCCGAGTCGCCGACCACATGAAAACGCCGGTTTTCATGGCGTTTGCAGAGCACGGCCAGCATTTCGACCGCCAACTCCGGCCGCGTGCGATAGCGCAGCCGCTTCTTGGTGGCGGTTTTCTTGTTGACGTACAAGCCGAACAGAATCGGCAGGCTGAAGTAGTGACCGGGGCGAAACGGGAACTCTACGATCACGCACAGCACGACCCAACTGTGTCCCCAGTTCATCAGGGCGGTCTTGCGCGTGCTGAGCAGTGGGTCGTGATGCATGCCGACGCCGAAGACTTTCAGCCCGCGTTTGCGGGCCAGCGTGTCGTCGAGACTCAGCAGCACCGCGTCGTCGGCCAGCCCGGGTTCGATCAGGGCGAAGATCGCCAGTCCGAGTTCGTCCAACGACCAGCGCGCGGCGGAAAAGACGCGGTGGAACGCCGAGTGGTGCTTGGTGCCCACTGCGTCGGCGGCCTCGATCATGCGCGTGACGACGCGTCGCCGGGCGAAGACCCAGCCGGTCAGCACGCTGAGGAAACTGTTGAACGTCGGGGCGGTGAACACGGGCGCGACCTGTTGCAAAAACTCCACGAACGAAGTAACAAGATCCATCACGAGCCTCCTTGCTCTACGGGGTCATTCTTGACCAACAACCCCTATGGTGCAGGAGGTTCGTCTTTGTTTACAGAGGCCTCATCCGATCCTCAGAAAAGTGCGAAAGTCGAAGTTAGGTTTCGCTGCTGGCGGTGCTATACTATCGGTAGAGGTGTGGTATGTCCGTCGTAGTACCAGGGACTACTGTCCGAGAAGCGCACGCAACCCTCCGACAGATGAGCGGACCGTATCTCATCCGCCGTTATGATGCGACGCCGGCGGAATATGAAGAATTCACGGACGAAGAT
>JBHHZX010000460.1:0-1750 GCA_046758265.1 Phycisphaerae bacterium | reverse complement strand
CAAAGGTCTCGCCCGCCACCACCACCGCGCCGTACGGTCGCCGTAGTCGCCACAGGATGTGTGGGACGAAATCCCTGAAGCCGATCATGTCGCTTACTGAGAACGCCGCCGGCCAAGGGCTGGTATGCGAGTGGAGTTCCACAAGACACGCGTCCCGATCATGCGCTTCAGAGAACGTTGCCCTCAACCAGTTGATCGCCTCGTTGGCCAGCATGGAGAACAGCACCACCAGCAGGCTGGCCACCACCAATCCGGCGTTGACGGTCATGCCTGTCCGCTCGCCAAGCGCGACGAAACAACCGAGCAGCACCAACGCGGCCGGAATGGCTAGCACCATCACCGTTGCGAGCGCGCTTGAGAGCACGGGCAGCGTGTCCGCACCAGCGGCTCGCCGCACCACCGCCTGGGACAGCCCCACGCTGCCCAGGCTTGCGATCAGATACAGGGTCGCCTTGGTCAGGACAAAGCCTGCATATTCGTGTGCCGGCATCAGCCACACTAGAGCCACCACAATAAGGAAGTTGGCAGCCATAGTCGTACCAACGGAAGCGGTGTATTCGGCGACCTGCCGGACCGAACGCTCGGCAACCAAGGTGCGAACCGGCCCGATCAGGCGTCCGACAAGCACAGACGCCGACGTCATTGCCCGGTGTCCTGGGCGCGCAGAACCTGGCCTATCGCTCCGCACATCGTTGCGACCTGGCGCTCCCAGCTGTGCTCAGCGGCATAGGCGCGTCTCGCCGCGCGCTTGGTTGCGTCGTCGTCGGCAATGGCCTCTCGAATCGCCGCAGCGAAGTCTTCGGGCGTGTCGGCGATCGCGCAAAAGGCCCCGAGCTCCTCGGCCGCCGGGAAGCGCGTGCTGACACAGGGCAACCCGGCCGCGACGTAATCGAGGAACTTCGTCGGAGTGGAATACCGGATGTGCTCGTTGTCCGCCTGGTAGGGCACGATACCCACGGCGCTGCGAGAATAGAACCGCGGCAGCCGGGAAAAGTTTTGGTAGCCTACGGCATGAACGTTCGGCAGCCCGAGAAGTGCGTCCACTTTCGGCCTCAGCGCCAGGGCGTGGACGTAGCCGATGACGACGAAGGACATCTCGTGCAGCAGTTCCGCCAACCGAATCATTAGGTCGTAGTCGATCCAATTGGCCAGCGTTCCCGAATAGATCACCCGTGGCTCCGGCACGTCTGCAAGCTCGGGCAGCGACCGGCCATCGTCGCGGAACGCCAGATGCGTCTCCGCGCAACCGTGGCCGATGCGATGGGTATTGGGATTGAGCGCTACCAATTCGTCGTAGAGCAGCCGCCCGGGCGTGAATACCATGTCCGCCGAACTGGCCGTCCGCTCGAACTGTGCCTTGAACGCCTCGGAGGCGTCATAGGTGTGCAACCCATCCACGCAATGGAAGATCAGGCACGCATGGTCCAGCCGCTCGGCCACCATCTGCCAACGCGGCGAGAACGACCAGATGATCGGGCGCTCCATGCCCAGCTTGGCCATCAGGCGTCGGAGTTGGAAGACGAGCGCCTGCCGGTTTACCCAGACGATCAGCCGATTGTTGTGAATAGGAATGGCAAGAGGGCTGAAAATGTGGACATTGTGGGGATCGAGACCGCGTGACGTTCCCCGTCGCACGCCGTGGAGGATGCGCCCGATGCGCTGCAACAAGCGGCCCATTTCCGACAACCGCGGCATCCGCCCGCCCATGGTCTCGACATAGGCGACGTTGTTATGCTCGCTCAACGCGGCC
>JBHHZX010000459.1:0-1750 GCA_046758265.1 Phycisphaerae bacterium | reverse complement strand
CCGGGGACAGGCTTGGAATCGTCGTCTTGTGCCAGAGCCGTCAGGTTTACGCTGACGGCCAGTGCCGTCACAAGCCACCAAGTGCTGCCTAACGTGTATCCTTTCATCATACATCTCCTGTCTTCTTGATCTCATCCAACCGCTGCCGCGCGACCGCGGCCCAGCGGGTGTCGGGAAACAGCTCGACGACGCGCTGATACTTGACGGCGGCCGAATCACACAAATCCAACTCACGGCACATCCGGTCGGCCTGATAAACGAGCGTATACGCTGCCTTCTCCACCTCCCGGCGCGCCCTGGCAATCGGATCCGGAACAACTTCCTGTTTCGTGAACTCTTCCGCACGCCTCATCTGCGTCAGGATTTCCTGCGTCCGCCGGGCTACCGCGAGCCGCATCTCGGCTTCGCGACGTAGCTGCTCAATCTCGGCCCTGATGCTCTCCACATCCGGCGGCTCCTGTGGCCCTCGTACCATTTGCGAATCACCGCCGGGCCGGGAAGGCGCCGGCGTCTGGGACCACAGCGAGGTCATTCCGACGGCGAGCACGATTGCCGCCGCCACGCTCACGCCGAATCGCACCCGCCGACGCCGCCCCGCGAGGATTCGCACGCGCTGGGCGAGGTCGGCCGGCATCTCCGGCGGTTCGCCGGCCGCCGCGTCGGCCGCTTGCAAGATTCGTTTCAGCGGATCGTCGCTCATCGCTTCATCCTTCCAGGAGTCCTGCCAAGTCAGTCTTCAGTTGCCGGCGCGCCCGGCTCAGACGCACCTCGACCGCGTTGCGTGAGAGTCCCAGCACCTGGCCGATCTCGGGCACCGCCAACTCTTCCAGGTACCGCAGGACCACCACTTCTCGATATTTCGGCGGCAGCTTGCGAACCGCCCGGCGGACTCGTTCACAGCGCTCGTGATCCATTAGCTCGCGTTCCGCCGGCTGGCCGATGCGCGGCTTCGTGCTCTCGCGGGTCCCCAGGAACAAGCGGCGTAACCGCAGCCGTCTCCGCACGTGGCTGCGACAAGCGTTGACCGTGATTCTCGTCAGCCACGTCGAAACGCTGCTGTGGCCGCGAAACTTTGGCAGCGCGCCAAACGCCGCCAGGAACACCTCTTGCACGACATCTTCGACATCCTCGCGCCAGCCGAGCAGCCGAAAGCACAGGCGCGCCACGCGCTGCCGGTGCCCCGCGACCAGTTCGTCGAAGCTCGGCGGGGTCTCTGCCAGACGGGGTATCTCCCGTAGCCGGCCCGGGCAGCCCGCCGGCCCGGGGGTCGCGGCCGACGTCCTTGCAAGCGCGTTCGCCATAACCGCGCAGATTAGACGCAATCGGGCCCGGCGACTTACAGAAATCCGGCCTGATGCACAGTGAATTTGCTTCCGCTTTCTTGGCGCGGACGTCACCGGACCCGCTGGAGCCCGGTTACGGAGTGCTGACGAGGACGGAGGCGCGCTCCCGGAACGGCGCTGCAGACCAAGAAATGTCGCGCCCCCACGGCACCCGAAAGGTGGCTATATAGAATGGGACCGCGGCCGGCTCAACGCCGGTTACGGTCCCGATTGGTACGATCTCAGCTCGCTAACGGTGCGTCAGTACGCGCACGCCTAGCGGCGACGCAGCCCGAAAGCCGCACCCAGAACCAGCAGCAGGCAGCTCGCCGGCTCCGGCACCAGCGAGAGGTCGTCGTAGTAGACGCTGCTGGCGCCGTAGGCGAACAGGTCCATGTCGTCCTGCGTGTTGCTCTCGACGTAGGACG
>JBHHZX010000458.1:0-1752 GCA_046758265.1 Phycisphaerae bacterium | reverse complement strand
CGAAGCTCTGAGAACGAAGCCAAACCCGACCCACGCGGCTCCAACAACTGCGATGCGGACAGCGGCGCACGAACGTCCGCAGAATGGCGCGGATTTGGTTCTTGGTTCGCGTCCGCCGCTGGATCAGGCGTCGGCGGTGATTGATCAACGCCCGCCAGGCCGAAACCTCCGGGCTGGGCAGATGGACCTCGGGCAACTGCTCGAGAGCCAGCAGCGTTGCCAGCTTGCGCGCGTCCAGCCGGTCGTTCTTGCGTCCATCGCGAAAGAGCCACGGCATGCGGCTGGCGTTCGCCACGTGCACGCTCTGCGCCAAGGGCCGCACCTGGGCCGCCACCCACTGCATCGACGAACCCACCTCGAACGCTACGCGACAGCGACCGTCCAGCGGCGCCAGTGCCGCGCGGATCGTCTCCGCCGTCGTGTGAACCGTCAGCGTCCGGAACCGCGCACCCTCCGCCCGCCGCGGATCGTAAAAACAAAACGTCGTTGACACCTGATGAACGTCCATGCCAACATACACCATCGCGTGTCCTCCTGCCGAGATAACCAAACCCGATCCAGAACAACTGGGTCAATTATCCCGTCCGGGAGGCACGCTCATAGTTTCTGCTAGTCCCAAAACAAGCGTGTTTTGAAGAGCTTTGGCGGTCGCGGGCGGCGGGCGGCGCGGGGGCATGAACGGCCCGGCCGGCCGCTGCCGCGGTCGGGAACGCCGTGCCAAGTTGTCAGGTTCATTCGGTTTCCTCACTTTCCCGTTCGTGGGGGCCGCGGCGAACCGGGACTTCCGTATCCCGGCGTCAAATTGTGGTCGTCAACACCGCAGAGGGCTGCGTAGGGCCGGCGTGGCAAAGGCCGCACGGCGTAACGCATCCGCTCCACGCAGGAACACATGCTGCCACGGGTTCCAGGCCAGCAGGCGATAGATGATCCGCCGGCCCGTTCGCACGATCTGGCACGGCACGCGGATGAAGGCGTTCACAAAACGCTTGAACTCCATCGTCAGCACCCGCCGCTTCTCGGCGCGGTACTTCTCTTTCCAGCGCCCGCGCTCCGGCAAGAGCAGCGTGAACCAGGCCTTCAGCGACCAGGCCAGCGCCGCCATCACCAGGTAGGCCCAGTTGCTGACCAGATTGTCCAGCGGCATACGCAACGCCTGCACCCCGTTGCGCAACTGCTCGAGCAGGTTCTCCTGGTTGCAGCGGGCGTTGGCCTGGTAGACCACCTCCGCCGCCGTCGCGTCGGACAGATTCGTGAGGTAGAAGAAGTAACGCACGTCGTCGAACAGGCGCAATTGTCCCTGCTCGACCGCCAGCTCCTTGCGCAGCGCCACCACCGTGTACGTTTTCCGGCAGGCCGTGGGCCGATACGCAAAGGCCGCCACCGCCTCGCCGGCGAGCTTGATGTTCTTGTAGCCCTTGGCGACCACGATCCGTTCCTTGACGTTGGCGGGTCGCTGACGCGGCTGTGTCTTGACGGTGTACTTGGCCGGTCGCCGCAGCTTCTGCCAGGCCGATTTCGGCAGGTTTTCCGCCTTGTCCACTAGGTTCCGCATCGCGTCCAGGCCGAACACGAACTGCACGCCGCCCGCGTCCCAGCGGTCCAGGTGCGCGGTCTGGCTGAAGTCCGTGTCGCCCCGCAACAGGATGCGTTTGAAGCCCGCCCGGCGGCAAAGCGCGACGGCCCGATCCAGGTACGTCGCCGCCCCTTCGTGCGAGGGCCGGTTGCCCGAGCGGTTGGCCAGATACAGCGGCT
>JBHHZX010000457.1:0-1761 GCA_046758265.1 Phycisphaerae bacterium | reverse complement strand
GGCGAAGCCTGGATCGCCCACATCCCCGAACCGCCGACAGTCTGGCTGTTGGCGCTATGCGGAGGAGCCGCGCTGCGCAGACGCTCGTAAGGGCAAAGCGCTGGTAAGAGACGCCGCACGCTCGCCGGCTACAACCGATGCGCCAGGATGACGGTGATGTCGTCGGGCTGGGTGCCGGCCTCGGTGAACTGCCGCAGGTCGTGGAGCATTTCCTTGAGCATGTTGCTGGCGGCCTGCGCGAAGCCGTCGCACAGGATGTTGACGAAGCGGTCCTCCCCGAACACTTCACCCCGGCTGTTGTGCGCCGTGACGACGCCGTGCGTGAACAGCACCAGCGTTTCGCCCGAGCTGAGTTGCTCGGGTTGCAAGTCGAACGTGGCGTTTTTCACCGCTGCGAGCGGGGGCGTTGACTCGGCGCTGCCTAGGTTACGCTCTTCGCCGCGATGTCCGATGATGTAGGCGCCCATCCGTCCGGCTCGGGCGTAGCGCATGTTTCCGGTGGGTGGGTCGATGACGCCGACGAAGCAATCAAGGGGGTGATCCTGAGTGCCGTCGTACAGCACGTGGTTCAGAGAGCGCAGGAAGATATGCGGCGCGTCCATGTGCATCGCGGCGGTCCGAAACGCCGCTTGCGCTTGGGCCATCAACATGCTGGGAATCGGCCCGGTAGCGCTGGTTTGGGCGATCATGAAAGCGGCCATCTGGTTCGGCAGCTCCAGCACGTCGTAGATGTCACCGGTGCGCTCGCGTCCCATCTCACGGAACGCGCCGAATTGCAGTTGCTCCCACTGCGGAAGTTTGCGAGGCGTGAGCCGGGTCTGAATCGCATGGGCGACCGTGACTTCGCCTTCGAGCATTGCCGCCCGATTCTTGGCGATCTGCCTGAAAATCGCATCGAGCTGGGCCGCAAACGTGTTCAACAGCAGAATGAAGAAATCAAGGTCGTGCAGGTCGAAGCGCCGATCGGTCTCGCCGGTGTCGATGAAGACCATTCCCAGCGTCCCATCAGGCCCCACCAGCGGACCGGTCAGAACCGGTGCGGGGTCGGCGTCGTCACCATACGGCAAGAGCACGAACTGGGCCCGGTCGAGCACGCGCGGCTTAAGGTTTTCGCCGGTTTCCGGCAGGTCCGCCGCGTGACCGGTGGAGAGCCGGCCTTCGACGTACTCCATGGCGCCGTAGTTGACGTGGCGAACGCCCATCCAGGCTCGCTGGGCGCCAAAGGTCTCGAGCAGGGTCTCCAGCCCACTTTCCATCAGTTCTTCGATGGTGCTGCACTGTCCGAGCACGACGTTCGTCTGGCTGACGCGCGCCATCTGTTCGGGCAGCACGGTGATGGCGTCATCCGTTTTCTTGATCACCGTTCCCGGCGGGAGACGGTATTTAACGAAGCGGGTCATGCGCGCCACGGAGGTGCGCCTGGCAGCCGGTTGCGCGCGCAGCTTGGCCGGTTGCGCCCGGTCCGCTTCGACTCGGATGATATAGCCGTGAATCTTGAGCTGGTCCCCGCTCTTGAGCCGCACCTTTTCGGTGGCGGGCGCCCCGTTCAGTTGGACCGGCGCCTGCGGTTCGAGCGGTTCGAAGACCCAGACGTCTTCTTCTTCGGCATAGATCACCCCCAGTTGGCCGGCGACCTGTGGGTCAGGCAGGCAGACCTCGCACTCCTCGTGCGAGCCGATGTAGACGGCCTCCTCTCGGCAGATCACCTCCGCCACTTGCGTACTTCTCTCGAGTACGACCAGTCGCATCTCGAGTATCCCG
>JBHHZX010000456.1:0-1804 GCA_046758265.1 Phycisphaerae bacterium | reverse complement strand
CGCTTTCCGGAATCTGGCTGCCCAGCACGGCGTGATAGACGCTCCGCCCGACGTATCCGAGGCAGCCGTAGAACGGCGCGCCAGGGAAAAAATCGCGGTTATCATCGAGATAAAACTGTACGCCATGCCCGATGGTGCGCAGATTCGATTGACACCTGACCAGCTTCGACTGCGCCCGCGCCCGGGAAAGCGTCGGTGCCAGCATAGCCAGCAGGGCGGCGATGATGCCGACCACCACCAGCAGTTCCACCAACGTAAACGTACGTTTGCGGGCCATTCAGGCTCCTTTTCAGAGTTTATTCGACAACGTCCTGCCCGGCTGATTGTTTCGGCTGACGCGAACGTGGCCGCTTCTACGCGGCCGTGCGTTCGCCGACAATCCTACTCTCGAAGAACATAGCCGCTCAAGGCGGGCCGTGCTACAAGTCCAATCGCAAGCTACGTCCATTCGTCCGCCTTGACCGCACGTAAGTTTATGGCTTAGACGGGTTCACAGCGCTGCTACCGGTCAGTTTTTGGCGACGGCGATTTCAAAACAACGGGGCAAGCTTGTACCCTGTGTCGCATCTGCCCTGGACGTGCATCAAAGATAGCGCAGCGTGATGACGCGACGAACCATTGTGGCGGTGACGGGACTCGCAACGGCAGCGGCCTGCGCAGCGCCGTCTGCGCACCAGCCCACCAGCCAGCCTGCTGGCGACTGGCCGATGTGGGGCGGCTCGCCGAGCCGTAACGCGGTTTCCGCCGAGACCGGCATCCCGCGCCACTGGGACGTCCGGACGAAAAAGAACATCAGGTGGATCGCGCCGCTCGGCACGCAAACCTACGGCAGCCCCGTCGTCGCGAATGGCAAGATCTATGTCGCCACGAACAACGGCGGTGGGTTTCGTCCCGACATCAAAGGCGACAAAGGCTGTCTGCTCTGCTTCGACGAGCAGAGCGGCAAGCTGCTGTGGCAGGCCACGCACGACAAGCTGCTCAGCGGCGCGGCCAACGATTGGCCCGAGCAAGGCATCGCGTCGAATCCGTATGTCGATGGCGATCGCGTCTACTACGTCAGCAACCGCTGCGAGCTCGTCTGCGCTGACGCCAACGGCTTCTACGACGACGAGAACGACGCCCCGTTCACCGACGAAAAACACACCGGCAAGCAGGACGCCGACTTCGTCTGGATCCTTGACATGATCGGCGAGCTGGGCGTCTTCCCCCACAATCTGGCGGCCTGTTCCCCGGTCGGCGCCGGCGACCTGATCTTCGTCTGCACCGGCAACGGCGTGGACGACGACCACGACAAACCGCCCGCGCCGCAGGCCCCCTCATTCATCGCCGTCAACAAGAAAACGGGGCAGGTCGCTTGGAAACGCAACGACCCAGGCGAGAAGATCATGCACGGCCAGTGGTCCTCGCCCGCCTACGGCCTGGTCAACGGCCAGCCGCAAGTCATCTTCGGCGGAGGCGACGGCTGGTGCTATGCGTTTGAGCCTCGCACCGGCGAGCTGATCTGGAAATTCGAGCTCAATCCGAAAAGCGCGGTCTGGGAAATCGGTGGCAGCGGCACCAAAACCAGCATCGTGAGTACGCCGGTCGTTTACGACAACAAAGTGTTTCTCGCGGTCGGCGACGATCCCGAAACCGGCGACGGTCCCGGCCACCTGTACGCCATCGACGCGACGAAGACCGGCGACATCACCGAAACGGGCCGCGTCTGGCAGGTCGGCGACGACTTCGGTCGGACGATATCGACGGTGGCGATCGCCGACGGGCTGCTGTACGCTGCGGACCTGAGCGGCTTCCTCTCGTGCTT
>JBHHZX010000455.1:0-1833 GCA_046758265.1 Phycisphaerae bacterium | reverse complement strand
CCGCGGCGAATGGGGTTGCGAGGTCGGCATCGAGGACGGCTGGGCGCACTTTCCGGGCCGGGCGGTGCGCGCGCAGCAAAAGATGTTCGCGGAGGCGCTGCGGTTTGCGAAACGCCGCGGTCTCAAGATCGCCCTGGGCTTCGAAGCCACCGGCAACCCCGACGAGGCCAAGGTGCAGGCGGAATACCAGAAGCGTCTGCGCCACGTGTTGAAGAGCTACCCGATCGACTACTTCTGCCTTTGGCAGAGCGAGGGACACGGGGCCGGCGGACGGCCGACGGGGACCGCCGTCACGCCGGAGGTCGCCGAAGCGTTCGCGTATCTGGGCGAGAACCACGACCTGTCCGAAGCGGCGCGGATCACCAAGTTTGTCAACTTCGCGTACGAATCGCTTAAGCAGACGGCGCCGGACGTGCGCCTGGTCGTCAGCGGCTGGGGCGGCGACGAGTGGTTCCACTTCACCGACCTGTACCCCGGACTCGACAAGGTCGTCCCCGGCGACGTGATCTTCTCGGCCCTGGACAACATCGACCCGCGCCTCTCGCCGCACGTTTCGCGCGTTTACGCGCAGGTAAAGCCCGCGCGCGAGTGCTGGCCGATCCCCTGGTTCGAATCGGACGGCGGCTACACGCGCCAGGATCAGACGGGCCCGCAAACAAACGTCACCGCCTTCCAGCCGCTGCTGAATGACATCGTCGAGAAAGGGAGCGCGGGTGCGTTGGGCATCCACTGGCGGACGCGAAACGTCGAGGACGTTGCGGCGTATTTGCTGCGATTCGGGTGGAATACCGGTCTGACGGCAGAACGGTTCTTTCAGGCCTACGCGCGTGACCACTACGGTCCCGACGCGGCGGAGGAAATGACGCGCGTGCATTTGCGGCTCGAAGAGTTCGGCCCGCAGTACGTCGGTGCGATCGGCTGCACCGAATGCTTCACCGGTTTCACCTGGTTCACCGCCCCCCACTCCAAGCAGTTCGACCTCGCCTCGCACGGCAAAAACCTCGCAGACGCTCTACCCGACACCGAGCGCTTCCCGGAACTGGAGCAACTCGCCACGAAGCTGGCAGACAAAGTGCAGCAAGCCGGCGCGCGGGGCAACCCGACCGCGGCGGCGGCCTACCACGACCTGTCCGCAACGATCACCTGGTTGGTCAATCGCGCCAGGACCGGGCTGGCGATCTGGAACGCCCACCCCTTGGCCGTGCGGCTCACGGGGGCGGAACGGCTGGCACGCCAGGGGCAGATCGAAGAAGCCCGCGACCGCGCGCTTGCGATACTGACCGAAGTTGAACAGCTCGGATTCAAGCGCGGCCTGCAAGCGCTCGCGACAACGGCCCGTACCCGCGGTGAGCTCGGCCTGCTGGCGACCGCGAATTCACGCTACGGGCGCTTCTACGCGTCTTTCCTGCGACGCATCGCTGCGCTGCTGGGCGAGCCGTTGCCGGACCACCGGGGCAGCGGCGTCTGGGGCGGTGAGCCGGTCCACACGGTTTTCCCCGTGCCGAACCGTATCGCCGTCGGCGAAGCAGTCATTTTCGACGCCGTCTTGTTGCCGCGCACGGAGCGGGAGCTGCGCATCGAGTTGAGCCGTATCGACGCGCCGGCGCCGAGACAAGCCGTGCCGCTTGCACGGCTCGGCGGGGCATACTACCGCGCGGTGTTCCGCCCACCTGAGCAGGGCGTCTGGGAATGGCGGCTCGCCGGTGGAGACCATGGCTCTGCCGGCCCGATGTCACGACCTTCCGGCGCTGTCACCGTGGGACCGCCCGCCGCAGATATTCCGGCTAGTTTGCACGCCGTGTCCCCGCCCACCGGCCAACGTGAACCGGTATT
>JBHHZX010000454.1:0-1858 GCA_046758265.1 Phycisphaerae bacterium | reverse complement strand
AGGCACGACAATCTCCGTGATGCGGTCATGACCCGCGAGCGGAATCGCGTCATGCAACGCCGGGTTGGTAGCGTGCCGGGCAGCTCGCTCCGGCATCTCGCGCTCGGGCCAGGAGACTTCCGTGGCCGCCGCGGTGCGCAGGATTTGCGCGTGGTCGACTATGTACGAGCGCGCGCGAGTGTGCGCTACCCGGATCTACTTTAGAGGCAGCAGGCATCCAAACCCCCTTCTGCCGCCGCTGCCTGAGGCGAGCGGCCGCTGAAATCGGCCCTCGCCCGATAAGCGCTGCCCGCCATTGGCTGGAACCCACGTCGCCGAGCGCGGGCTGGCGCCGGCGGTGGCAACACGGTAGCCCGTTCTGTCGTTTTCCGCATCCATGCTGATCGAGGCGGGGTAGAATGTGGCACACTGCCGGCGGGCCTCAGGACGACGGCGGAAGCGCTGCCGTTTCTCCTTCCCGCCAAATGGGGTATAAAATGAGGCCTTTCGCTGAGGGGGCGTTCTGAATTGGGTTGTCCAGGGGACGCAATAAGTTAAGGAGAGACGTGTGCGACGAGTAGCAGTCATGTGCTTGGCGACGTTGCTGATGGCCGAGGTCGCGGTGGGGCAACGCAAGCCGACGGTTCCGATGGCGGCGGTGAGCGAGGGCAAAAAGCTGGCCGGCGAGAAGAAGATCCGCTACCTGCTGCGGCAGCTTGATCTGACGCCAGAGCAGCAGGAGTACGCTCGTGGATTGATCGCAACCATCCTCGACGAGAAGGCCAGCCCGCCGCTGTCGCTCGAGCAAGTGTACACCCTTATGGCCGAGCAGCAGCAAGCGGAGAAAGACGGTGACAAAGAGCGCGCGGAGCAGGTCCGGGAGCAACTGCGTCAGCTCGGCCGGGGGGCCAATCGGGAGAGCGAGTTCTTCATGAACATGGAGCCCGAGCTGACCGACAAGCAAAAAGCCCTGCTGCGCGCGGCAGGTGAGCGGCTGAAGCGCAACCCCAGCGGCACGCTGCGCCCCGTCGACGTTTTTCGTGTCGTTCGCCAACTCGACCTGACGAAAGAGCAACATGCCCGGTTCGCCGAATTCCACCAGCGGCTTCGCGCAGATCAACGCAAAGTCAGAACACTGGACGACGAACAGCGCTTCCAACTGATGAACGAGCTGCTCGAGCGCATCCGCGCCGAGCTGACGCCCCAGCAGCAGGCGCGCTTTGACATCGGCATCAGGCGGCTGCGGCCCGACCTGGCCTCTCGCTTGGGGGTTCGGGTTCCGCAGACGCAGCCGGCGACCGAGGGGGAAAGCGGGAAGCCGGGCAGAGAGTAAGCGCGCCGCCCGGTCCCGAAACCGGCGCTCAGGCGCCGGTTGCACCAGCTCCTTGCGTGCCGTACGCTGAAGTTGGACTCGTCCGCGGACGAGGCCGCACGCCTCAGCGCGCGGAACGTCCGACGAGCTTAAGGAGATGCTCATGCGTCGAATGTTCCTGTTCGGGCTGGCTGCATGTATAGGCGCTGCCTCGCCGACGCTGGCGGGTCCGGAGATTCCGGCGACGGCGATCAAGAAGGGGCCTCGTTTGCTGGGGGCGAAAAAGATTTGCTACCTGCTGCGCCAGCTCGACCTTACCGAAGAGCAGGCAACCGGTGCGCAGGGTCTGCTCGATTCGATCTTCCCCGACCGCACCCGCCCCTCCCCACCTGACACAGACGAAGTCCGCCGGATCTGGACTGAGATCGAAAAAGCCAAGCAGGCGGAAGATCAGGCAAGATTGGACGCCCTCACGAAGCAATTGCAGCTGATGAACCCGAACTTCGCGCGGGATGCCGAATTCTTCATAAACCTGGAGCCGCTGTTGACGGACGAACAGAAAGAGAA
>JBHHZX010000453.1:0-1907 GCA_046758265.1 Phycisphaerae bacterium | reverse complement strand
GCCCGCGCCGTACAACCCGCGCGTGATGGACGACGAACAGCATCGGTGGCTACGGTTGGCGATGGAGAAGTATGGCGACCTGAGCGGCATATGCTACAACCGTCGCACGGGTCGACTGTTCGGCGGCCATCAGCGCGTGAAGCACTTCGAGTCCGACGCCACGGTGCGCCTGGTCGAGGAGCTCGAGGAACCGAACGAAGTCTACACGGTCGCACGCGGCTACATCGTGCTGGGCGGCGAGCTGTGGTCCTATCGTGAGGTGGACGCGCCCGAGGAATGGGAGATGGGCGCCAACCTGTGCGCCAACCAGTTCAGCGGTCGGTGGGTATATCCCGACCTGCCCAACCTGCTGTCGGAGCTGGACGCGACGGGCGAAGACCATCGCATGATGGGGTTCAGCGAAGCGGACGCCGCTCGCATACTTGGCTTGGCCGATGGAAGCGGCGACCAGGCAACGGAGGTGTGTCCGACCTGCGGACGCAAGGGTTGGCGCAAGGAAGGGTCGGCGGTCTAAGCGATGGCATCCCCGATCAAGGGCGGTTGGACGGAGCGGCATGACGAGCTGGCAAAGGCCGAGGGTCGCGAGTCGTGGGTCGCGTGGATCGCCGAGATGGAACGCGAGCGCGGCCGCGCCGTGTGCGGCGCGATAGCGAAGCCACGTGGCAAGCCGAAGCATCCGTGCGGCAACGTGCCGACGCCGAACGGCAGGTGCAAGCGGTTCCACGGCGGCAAGGCGCCGCGCGGCGTCCAGCACTACAAGTTTTCCTCGGGCGCGGGCTCGGCCTACGTGCCCAAGGCGTTTGCAGCTGCACGTGGCAACGGCGCGCCGCTGTCGCCCACGTCGGTTGCGGCGCACATCGAGCTGCTGGACGCGGCGATCGAGTACCTGTGCCGCGCGATGGACGATCCGACCGCGCATGCGGGCTGGAGTCCGGCCATCGGCCGCGCGGCACGCGGCATCATACGCGCGCTGGCGGAAGCGGACGCCGCGGGCCTGGCGGCGTCGGGCAACGCGCTGCGCGCGGCGACGCCCGAGGGGGAGCTGCTGCGCGAGCTGTGGGGCCTCGTGCTCGCCACGCTCGAGCAGCGCCGCAAGCACACGGAGACGGAGATACGCGCGCAGCGCGTGAGTGAGGACGTGGTGCCGCGTGAGAAGGCGGTGGAGTTCGCCGTTTCGTTCGCGCTCCGCGTGCGCTGGGCGGTGGGCAAGCATGTGACCGACGACAGCCAGGCAAGTGCCGTGCTCGGCGCCGTGCAGGCCGCACTCGAGGAGCAGGTGCGCCCGCCACCCCTGCCCGTGGCGAGCAGTAATGAGGGGGAAGCGTGACGGACAGGCAGGCGGCTGACGATGCGGCGCCTTCGTCGGAGACGGAGCGACTCGTGGGGCACGATTGGGTGGACGTCGACTTTTGCGGGGACGGCACGGTGATCCTGTTCGGGGGGCCAGGGGTGGCGCGCGACGAGCTTGGCATCGCGGACATCGAGCGCCGGCTGGCACGGATCGAGCGTGCGTTCGGGTTCACGCAATGAACGTGATACAGGCTTTCAGGTTTACCTTCGGGACATTTTTTGCGGCCGTCGGTTTCATCTTGTTGGGCATCAACGAAGAACCTAGAAGGCTGGCGCCGGCGCTACTCCTGTTGTCCGCGCCTGTGCTTTATTTCCTCACCACGCTGACCTACCTTGAACAGATCGCAAGGGCCGTTACCGCTGGCTGTGGTAGCTGACCACCACCAGCGCTGTCGCGAGCCAGCTATGACACAACAGGCGGGAATGGCTTACATTATGCAGGGGAAGATACGGGGCCGGTGGGGATCGAACCCACGAGGCCGTGACGCTTTTACCCGGTTCTCAAACAAGCCGGGCCCGTTAGGCCACTCCGGCACGGCCCCGTTTCTTTTTCAAGC
>JBHHZX010000452.1:0-1942 GCA_046758265.1 Phycisphaerae bacterium | reverse complement strand
GAGCTCGCGGTTTTTTCTTGTGAAGGCTGCCACTTGGGTGTTGGCGGCGACGCTGATGCCAAAGCGCCTTTGGGCGGTCGGTACGGAGCGCCGCATCCGCAGCATCGTGGGCTGTCGCCGCTGCATTTCGAGAAGCTGACGTGCACGGCGTGTCATTCGGGTCCGTGGCCGGAGATGGATGCGAAGCGGTTTCAGACGTCGTTGGCGCATGGCCTCGGACTGGCGTCGCGTGAGCGCAAAGACGACGACCCACCGCACATTGTCGGTCCGGTATTCGCGCGGCAGCGTGACGGAAAGATCGCGCCGCAGCGGCTGGTCTGGCCGAGATTCTGGGCCTGGGAAATTAATGGGGTGATCGTTCCATTGTCAACGGATGAGCTGCGTCAGCTCGTCACCCCGTTGATGAATGACAAACCGTGGCCGCCGAGCACAGAAACGATTGGCGCGGTCTTGGGCGAGGCGAGCGAAGACGCTCCGAATGCCGCCGTACCTGTTTTGGTGGCTGAGGGCAGAGTCTACGTCCGCTTGGCCAACGGGCAAGTGCACTCTGAGCCTTACACCGCGGCTACCCGGCTCCGTTCGATTGCCAGTGACACTGCCGACTGGGCAGCGTTGAAGTTCTCGCTCGACCGGGCCGGCCCCTACTGCTGGTCGATCGCGCACAACGTGCGGCCGGCGTCGCAATCATTGGGCGTGCGCGGCTGCACCGACTGTCACGCCAACGACGCGCCGTTCTACTTCGGTCGCATCACCGACGCCGGCGACGCACAGGCCGACGCGCGGCCCATGCGGTACATGCACGAGTTTCGCGGCGATAACGCCCCGCTGGCAAAGGTGTGGGGCTTTGGCTTCGCGTTCAGACCGGCATTCAAGTGGTTCGGTTTTGTCTGCGCCGGGCTGACCGCGCTGATTCTGCTGCACTACGCTTTGGCAGGTATCGGTGCCATCGCCAGGAGGTTTCGTTGAATGGCAAGTCGCGGGACCGGGGCGCAGAGCAGCGACGCGGGTGCTGGCGCCGCGCCGGCCCGCGGCCCGACCCGCTTCGAACGGGCCATCCAAATTATCGCGCTGGTCGGCTTCGTGATCGGGGGGGCCACGGGCTTCGGCCCCAAATATCTCCTCGGTAGGGTCGAAGGCTGGCTGCTGTTCGCCCACACGCTCGGCGCACCACTGTTCATCGTCGGACTGGCGGGAAACGGGTTGATCTGGGCGGAGCGGTGTCGCTTTGCCCTCAACAGTTCGAGAGCAGCCGGCGGGTTGAACACGGGCCAAAAGCTCCTGTTCTGGATCGGGCTCGTCCTGGGTTTCGTCACCGTGCTGTCGATGCTGGCGGCGATGCTGCCCGTCTTCGGGTATGCTGGTCAAGAGCTGTTAATCGAGATTCACGGAATCAGTGCGCTGCTGCTCGTGATCGCCATGATCATCCTGGCGTTCGTGTCGCTGGCGGCCAGGCGCAGCAAGAGGTAGCCAAGATGATTTGCAAGAATGCATGCCTGCTTCGATCGTTGTTTGCAACGGCCGCACTGTCTTTCGCTTGTGCGGAGCTCTGCCCCGCGCAGACAAAGGGCGACAAGCCAAACACACCGCAGGCCAGACCTGAGAAGCAGAAGCAAGGCAACGACAAGCTGGTGCCGCTGGAGCTGAAACTGCCGAAGCCCGCGTTTAAGGGAACACCGAAGCACGTCCCGCCCGGGACGAACCTCGAGAAGCCGCGCAAGGGCCCGCGGCGGCCGTTCCTGGCGCCCAAGGGCACCAAGAATGTCGCGCTGGGCAAGAAAGTGGCCAGCAGCGACACCGAACCGATCATCGGGGAGATCGAGCTGGTGACCGACGGCGACAAGGAGGCCAACGAAGGCAGCTATGTCGAGCTCGGCCCCGGGCTGCAATGGGTGCAGATTGATCTGAAGAAGAAGTACCAGATTCAGGCGATCCTGGTCTGGCA
>JBHHZX010000451.1:0-1946 GCA_046758265.1 Phycisphaerae bacterium | reverse complement strand
GTCAGAGCCCGAAGCGCCAGCGAGGGCCCTCGCCGGCGCTTCGGGCTCGGATTGGAGGCGGCAGCGTACCTCCATGAAAGGACGACAAATCATGCAAGATCACCGACCAACGAGCTGGCGACGATGGATCGCGCTCAGTCTGCCGGGTCTCGTGACTCTGGCAGCGGGCTGCGTCACCGGCCCGCAGGTGAGGCAGCCGATGCGGGCCATCTGGGTAACGCGCTGGGACTACAAGACCACCGACGACGTGACGCGGATCATTGAGAACTGCGCGGACGCCGGGTTCAACGTCGTGCTGTTTCAAGTGCGTGGCAACGGGACCGCGTTCTACGACTCGACCTTCGAGCCGTGGGCGGACGAGCTCGGCGGCAGCGATCCAGGCTTTGACCCGCTCAAGCTTGCCTGCCGCGAGGCGCACGAGCGCGGCATCGAGCTGCACGCCTACGTCAACGTCATGCCGGCCTGGCGCGGCACGGAGCCGCCGGCCAACCCCGAGCAGCTCTACAACAAGCACCCCGAGTGGTTCTGGTACGACGCGGAGGGCAACCGCCAGCCGCTGGAGCATCGGGTCGGCGGCCGGCAGCGGGCGTGGTACGTCAGCCTGAATCCCTGCCTGCCCGAAGTGCGCGAGTACCTCGTCGATGTCTTCTGCGACCTTGTCTCGCGTTACGACGTGGATGGTCTGCACCTGGACTATATCCGCTTTCCCAACGAGCCGGTCGTGAGCGGGGAGAAGATCCCGGACTATCCCCGCGACGAGCGCACGCTGGCCGTCTACAAGGAGGAAACCGGCCTGACGCCGGATCACAATCCCGAAGCCTGGAACCAGTGGCGAACCGACTGTGTCACCAAGGTGGTGGCCGACATCCATGCGATGCTACGCCGGACCAAACCGCGAGCGGTGCTCTCGGCCGCCGTCGGATCGGTTCGCGAGCGGGCGCTGCATCATTTCCAGGACGCCCGGCGCTGGATGGACGACGGCATTATCGACGTGGTTTTCCTGATGAACTACACCGACAGCCCGGAGAGGTTCGCAGAGCGGATCGACCCCTGGTTGGAGGACGAGCCTGAGGTTCCCGTGGTGCCGGGGCTGTGGTTTGGCCGCCACAGGGACAAGTCGGTTGAAGAGGCCGCGGCGGCGGTCAGGGAGCAGATCGAGATCGCCCGGGAGAAAACCGGCGATTTCTGCGTTTTCACCTATTCGTCGCTGTTCGACTCGGCCGACGAGGAGCTGACCGCACAGAACGCCGAGCAGCGGCGCGTTCGGCAGGTTCGGCGTCAGATTCTGCTCCTGTTTTTGAAAGCATTGGCTGAGGAAGCGGGCTGATAACCAGTCGGGATCGCTATCGGGGCCGTGCGGGGCCGGCCGGCGATCGTCATTCTGTCCTTGAATTGGGTCCCGTAACCGAAGTAGACTAAAGCGGGCAGTGTGCCTGTGCGCTGAGCAGCTTAGCTCGGAGCTAAGGATAGTCGACCACGCGTGCAGGGTGTTGTTGAGCGAGCTTACCTGAGGGGTGAAGCGATCATGCAGCGCTTAGCAAAGTTCAAGCTGGCCGTTCTCTGCGTCAGTAGCGCGGTGCTCACGAACGTAAGCACGACCACGGGGCATGAGGGAGACCCTGAGGCCGAGCGGGCCTTGTCGTCGGCCTACATCGGCCAGCGGCTGGGGGTCGGCTCCCCGGACGCGGCGGAGGCGATCGGGGCGATCGTGGCGCGGGCGGCCGAGGTGAAGAATGAAGCAGGGCAGTGGCTCCTGCCGCCCGGGACAACCCTTGACGACGTGGAGTGGGTGGGAAACGTCCTGGAGATACGTGTCACGGTGCCGGCCGTTTCCGACCGGTTGGAAACCGGTCCCACAGAAGTAGGGAGCGGTCCCATGAGGTGGTACCTGTCGCCGATCGATGTGGAGACCATCTCTCGAGCCGTGGGCAGCCCGTTCATGAACG
>JBHHZX010000450.1:0-1949 GCA_046758265.1 Phycisphaerae bacterium | reverse complement strand
GCCAAGAAACGGATCCGCCAGAACGAGAGGCAACGGGCCCGGAACCGCGCGCCCCGCAGCGCCCTGAAGACCCGGCTGCGCGCTTTTGCCGACGCGCTTAGCGGTGGCGATCCTGCGCTGGCGGAGAATAAGTTTCGGGAGGCGTGCAAACTGCTCGATCGTGAAGCGGATCACGGCTTGATTCACCGCAACGCCGCGGCACGCCGTAAGAGTCGCCTGGCGCAGCGCCTGAACGCACTGACGCAGAAGGCCTCCGGCTGAGCCGCCAGCGCGCACAAAAAACGCGGCCACGGCGCCACCGTTGGGTTGTGGTGACCCGTGCGGCGTCGCGCAGGATCGCTGTTGGTACCCAATCCGCCCGCCGGGCAGGTTGGGCCGCTTTGTCTGGTGGCCGCCGACCCTCTCCGCAGGCCGCCGCGCCCGCACGGCGACGAGGGTTACGCGTAGACGTCCACCTCTTGTCCGGCTTCGGCGTCCAGCTTGAAGCCAGCCTGCCCATTGCCATCGCCGCTGACGACCGCCATTAGCTCGGCGTAATCTCGCGTCGAGCCTTCCAGCAGTTGCAGGACGGCCGCAGTCGAGCTGAACACGAAGGCGTGACGGTTCTCGGTTGCGAGAGAACCGTGCTCTGTGGCTTCGACCGCGCGCGGCTCAAGCTGGTCTGTGTTGCCGAAGGTCGGTTGCGGGGGTGGCAGGGCGCTGATCGCCAGCCCCGCTTCGTGCAACGCATACATTGGAACACCTCCGATCTCACGATCGGAAGTTGCGTGCCCCTTCTGGAAGCGGCGTGTCCCCGTCACAGACAATCAGCTTATCCTTCCATATATTCACCCGCGGAGGCAAATCCAACCGCGGCCCTTCTGTGGGGGCGAAGTTTCTCACCGGGCGGGCTGCCGCTACGCTGGGGTCACAAATCGGTTGGTCGCCAGGCTGCAAACGCCATCCGGTTTCCGCGTATACTGCTGGGGTCCCGTAATGGGCCGGCCTGACGCCTTGGCAAGGCACCCAAGGTAAGCGCCGGGCTCCCCCCTTTTTTTGAGCACACGACGTACGCCTATGTGCCGGCGGGCGTGGACCTGCCCTCGGCGGTCAATGCCATGGTCGAAATCCCTCGGGGCCGTGTCGGCACGTTCGAGGTCGATAAAAAGACCGGCGCCATGCGTCTGGACCGCTACCTGTATTCATCCAGCCGCGACCGCGAAGATTATGGGTTCATCCCGCAAACGCTCGCCGCAGACGGCGACGCGCTCGACGTGCTGGTGAGGGTCAGCGAGCCGATGTTCAGCGGCTGTCTGATCGCGGTGCACGTTGTCGACCTGTTTCGCATGAGCGAGCGCGGCATGCACGACTGCAAGGTGCCCGGCGTGCCGAACACCGACCCGCTGTTCGCGCACATCAGAAACCTCAAGGACGACCCCGCCCGTTTCCTGCGCGAAGCTGAACGCTTCTTCGCGACGCGAAGCGGCGAAGCGCGCCACCATCAAGTTCGGCACTGTTACGCGGCATCCGTCAGCCAGAGAATCTCCCGGTCGATCGTCCGGACAAACCCGGTGCCGGCGGCGCGCTGGGCGGCTAGCTCCTCCGACGTGTAAACGAACAGATCGACGCCGACTGGAAATGACTCCGGAGTGTAGAGCCCGGCGCGGTCGGCTCGCCGCGGGCCCAGTTCCGCGGACACGGCGGACACCTCGATCAGCACATCAAGGTCGCTTCCCGGCACGTAGTCGCCGCGGACATAGGAGCCGAAGCAGCCGACGCGCAGTACCTCCGGGTGCTCCTGCCGCAGTCGCATGGCCCAGGCTCGCCCGGCCGCCAGGACCGCCTGCCTAGGCACCGCATCGTGTCTTACAGAACGTGATAAGGTCGGTGGCATGACGCATCGCCAGTTCGGCCTCCGCAGCGGTATAGGCGTCAGCGGGTGCCCCGGCGTCCAGACTGTTCGGATGCCT
>JBHHZX010000449.1:0-1957 GCA_046758265.1 Phycisphaerae bacterium | reverse complement strand
GGGCGTTTCTCCGACGCCTGACCGCTCTTCCCGCCGGTCGCGCCACATCGGGGTTCCGGCGGACCAGACTCAGCGGCGGACGGCGGGGGTTGAGGTGGATCCATCTCGCTCACGGTGTGCCCTCGCTAGATCAACGTGTGCAGCCACCACAGGCAAGCCAGCATGAGCAGCCAGAAAACAATCTGGCTCAACTCGCTTCGCACCGGCTTGAGCCGAATCGTCAGCAGTTGATACGACACGTAGAGCCGCAACATCTGCCTGGTGGAATCGCTTCCGGCAAACAGCGCCCCGAGTCGCCAGATGCCGCTGCTCAACAACAGCAGGGAGTAAATCGTCAAGAAAACGAGCAGCGTCGTTCGGAAGAAGATGAATAAATCGAATTTGGGCATGTACCACGCTTATCCCGGGCCGGAAGGGCCCCTTTCAATCCCTTCGAACAACGCCGAACCGATACGCACGAACGTCGCGCCTTCCTCGACCGCGACGGCGTAGTCGATGCTCATCCCCATCGACAGATGCACGCAATCGGAACCCACCGTGCCGCAGCGCTGCAACTGCTCCAGCAACGCGCGCAATCGAGCAAAGTGGGGGCGGGCGGCCTCGGGGTCGGGGTCGAACGGAGGCATGGTCATCAGTCCGTGCAGGCGGATGTGCGGGCACTCACGGACGGCTTCCGCAAGGGCGACCGCCTCGGTCACCGGCGCACCCGACTTGGCCTGCTCGCCCGCGACGTTGAGCTCGAGGAACGCGTCGAGCGTCACCGCCAGCTTCTCCGCCTGCTTTTCGAGCTCTTTGGCCAGACGCAGCGAATCGAGCGAGTGCAGAATGCGGGTGTGCCGCAATAGCGCCTTGACTTTGTTGCGTTGCAGGTGGCCGACCATGTGCCAGCGGGGGACGCCGACGGCCACGGGGTCCGGCGCGAACAGATTCACGTTGGCTGCCCCCAGGGCCTGCGCCCGCGCCGTCAGTTGTTGAACCCGGTTCTCCCCCAGTTCCCACACGCCCGCTTCGAGCAGCGCCCGGATGGTATCCAGCTCGGCGTACTTGGTCACTGCCACCAGCCGCACCGCGGTCGGGTCGCGGCCGGACCGACCGCAGGCCCCGGCGATGGTCGCGCGCACTTGCGCGAGGTTACGTTGCAGTCGTTCCTCTCGCTCGGCGGCTGGCATGGGTTCCGCGGCTTCGATGACAAGCAGGTTACAAGATTGCCCCGGCTCATGGAGCCGATCCGCCTCCCATTCTATACTGTGGCCGTGAACTTCGATACGTTGACTTCTCTGCTCACACGATTCGGCAGCGGCGGCTACTACGTTGCTCTGACCGAGCTCTTGCTGATTGGCCTGTTGGTCAATTGGTGCGCGGGCGTGCTGCACGGGACGCGCGGCACGCGCTTACTGCGCGGGTTGCTCATCGTCCTGGTCGCGGCCACGCTGGTCGTTCGCCTCTTGGCGGACCAGCTCGGCTGGACCCGCCTGGATTTGCTCTACCATTATTTCATCATTGGGATGGCCTTCGTGGCCCTCGTGGCATTTCAGCCGGAGCTGCGCCGCGCGCTGATCCGCGCCGGCGAACTGCCCTTCCTGCGGCGACCCATGCCGCAAAGCAGATTGATTTCGCGGCTGGTGGAGTCTGCGGGGTACCTCTCCCGCAACCGCTTCGGTGCCCTGATTGCGATCCAGCGTGACGTCGGCCTCGCGAACTGGGCCGAAAACGGCACGCAGCTCAACGCCGAAGTGTCTGCTAATCTGTTGAATTCGGTCTTTTACCCAAACTCGGCGTTGCACGATCTCGGCATGATCATCCGGGGAAACCGGGTGCTGGCCGCCGGTTGCCAGTTCCCCGTCGCCGAAAGTGGTGAGCTGGTCGCCAGTCTGGGCAGCCGGCATCGCGCGGCGGTGGGGCTCAGCGCGGAGTCCGATGCGCTCGTCCTGGTCGTTTCCGAAGAGACCGGCACGAG
>JBHHZX010000448.1:0-1973 GCA_046758265.1 Phycisphaerae bacterium | reverse complement strand
ACCCTGCCCGCCGCAGCCACGCCGACTGCCCCAGCCAGCACGTTGTCCCCGCTGCCCGCCAGCGCCCGTGTCACCTCAGCCGAGTTCCGCGCCGAAGCTGGCGAGGTCATGGACGAGCCCTCCCAGGCCGCGCACATGGACGTCCGATCGTTGCCCGCGCAGGTGACCGGCCTCCCCGAGCGGGTGGAGTGGCGCACGCCTAACAGCGCCACCTTCGAGGCCGGCGAAGGTCGTTACAGCAGCGTGGTCTATGCTGGGCCGGTCCACTACCGGGACGCGAATGGCGACTGGCAAGTCATCAATCCGGCCTTCCAGACGGGGCAGAAAAGCTTCTACGTGCAGCGCAACTCCATCCGCAGTCGGGCCGGCCTGCGCAGCGCCTGGCTCTCTGCCGCTGTGGGCGACGCAGCCCTGCGCTGGCAGGCGACGTCCCTCGGCGCTGCCAGCGCCAGCGGCGACTTCGCCGAACTCGCTCATGCTCTGGCGGAGCCCTCGCAGCTCGCCGAGATGCGGGAGAACGGTCGTCTCCTGCACTATGCCGGTGGCTGGAGTGACCCTTCGCTGGTCGAAGAGATCAGCAGCGCGCCCGGCAGCGTGGAACACCAGCTCATCCTGGCCGGGCCGCCGCGCGCGGACGGTGGAACGCCGGATTTCCTGGAACTGCGTGCCACGCTGGAGCTGCTGCCCGACGCGACGCTGTGGGCGGACGGGCAACAGCAGTCCGGGGCCTTCCGCACGGTCGGCGCGCTCGAAGTACACGACAAGGCAGGCCGGCTGGCCATCATCATCGATCCGGTGCGCGCCTTCGAGCAGGCCGCGCCGCAGGTGGCCGTGGCCGGCGAGTACGTCGTGTCACCCGGCGACAAACCCGGCCAATGGACGGTCGCTGTACGCACGCCGTGGACGTGGTGGCGCGATCCCCAGCGCCGTTATCCCGCTATCATTGACCCGACCATGCACGTCCTGCGCACCACGGGCAATGACACTAACGGTCTGGCCTGGGTGAGTGATCCCAATCACGCCGACACCGACAACCCCCAGCCCGGCTTCTTTCAGCTCGGAAGCATCGTTGTCGGGGCCGTCAACAACTCGGCGAACTACCGTGGCTACCTCCAGTTCAACGCCATGCCGGCCGTGCTGACCAACCACCCCCCGATGAAGGTTGAAACCGCAACCCTGGAGATCGCCCCGCATTTGAGATGGATGCCCGCCTACCGATATGACGCCGATGAGGGTCCCTCATGGAAAAACCTCCCCATCTCCCATCCGGTACGGCTCGAGAGCATTGATAATCAGATCTGTACCGACCCTATCGCGGACCCACACTGCTTCTCATTGATTGACAACCGTCTGGCGAACACCACAATGTTCAATTGGGACAATCGCCCAACGATTTCCACGAACGTACCGAATGGAACACTGACCATTGGTCCATTCGTCAAAGGCGCTCCGGGTGAAATCTCTTCATTCGATGTTACCCAGGCGGTCAGAGACTGGTACGACAAGAGCCCGCGCCCCAACCATGGGCCAGCGTTTGTCCTGGTCAAGACCGACAATTCCTGCCCCAAATCGCATTCGTTTTTGGTTGCGCAGAATGAGATCCACGATCCCCCCCTGGTTCCGCTATGCACAACGTTCGGGATCGCGCCCGGAGAGGCGCAACTGCTGATCACCTACACCGCCATGGAACTCCACGTCGGCAACAACTTGCTCAACCAGCCTGGCGTGCCGAGCTACTTCAAAGATACCTTCGCCGATACCAACCACCTGTACGACCTGGTCCCGCCGGCCGGCCCGGCCCGCTGGCGCGCCGTCGCCGTCCGAGGCAATCACGACATCGCAGCCAGCACGTCGGTCTCCGTCACGGCCGGTGTCAACGTGAAGTACCAGAAAGCGGACAGTTCGCTGGAGCTCCTCGCCGAGGGCGGAACCTTCAAGGAAGAGACATCCTACGTGTTCATTGACGGGCACAA
>JBHHZX010000447.1:0-1991 GCA_046758265.1 Phycisphaerae bacterium | reverse complement strand
CGACATTGAAACCGCGACGGCGGCAAGCCCGACCGACGACGCGGAGGATTGACCGGAAATGCCGCGCCGCCTACAAGGAATACCGCAACCGTTCAAAAAGGAAAGCTAACGATGAGTCATGCAAGCAAATCGATCGGCCTCGCTGTCGGTCTCGTCACCGTCGCCACTGCCTTGACCACCGGTTGCTCGGGCGACTTTCTCGCCAACTTGATCGAGGAACGGAGCGGCAACATTACCGTCATCATCATCAACAACACACCTTATCGCGCCGCGTTTACCCTCGGGAGCTACGACGCGCTGGACCGCGACCCGCCGGGCAACGTGAATCTCGAACAGCGGCGGCTGGAAGGAAACATGAGCATGGGACCGGTCACGATCCCCTGCAACCGCAATACGGCGGTCGGGACCACAGCCCTCATCCAGCGCGCCATCGACAACGATGCGGACGAGCGCGCTGATTTCGACGCCGACGCGTTCGTTACGGTCGTCAACTTCTCTTCCGCCCCGGCCGACTCGGACGCCGCCGCGCTGCCGACGGTCGGCACTGCTGAGGGAGTCGAGGTGCGCCTGGGCGTGGACTACGGCTGCGGCGACGAGCTCATCTTCACCTTCGTCGAAGACGCCGCAGCGCCCGGCGGTTTCCGCATCGAATTCCGTCTGCTGCCTGCGGAAGAAGAGGAATCGTAAGCCGCCTTACTGAAGTGAGTTGCCATCCTACGGGTTGTCCTGCGGCAGCTTGGTCGCGAGCCTACCGCTGCCCGCCCGGCAGGCCCAAGCTGGCGTAGGCGCCCGCCGGCGTGTAGGCTTTGGCCGTATGTCACCGACCGCCCCACCACCAAGCAACGCAGGGGATCGAGATGCCCAAGCCGGCCATCGCTGAAAAAGTCGCCGCCGACATGAAGTCTGCCTCGTGGATTCGCGAGATGTTCGAAAAGGGCCGCCGCATGAAGGCCGAATTCGGCCCGGAGCACGTCTACGACCTGTCCCTGGGAAACCCCAACAGCGCCCCACCTGAGGCGTTTTTCAAGGCCCTGCAAGCGGTGGCGGCCGAGCGCCAGCCTGCTTTGCACCGCTATATGCCCAACGCCGGATTCGATGAGACACGGGCAGCGGTGGCGAAGTTCGTCACCAAGGAATACCGGCTCGAGGTCGAGCCCGACGCGGTGGTGCTTACCTCGGGTGCGGCGGGCGGCATGAACCTTGTTATGCAGACGATCTGCAACCCCGGCGATGAGGTCATCGTGCTCGCCCCCTTCTTCCCGGAGTACCGCTTCTACGTCGAGCAGTCCCGCGGCAAGGTGGTCGTGATCCAGACAGATCAAGAGTTCCAACCCGACCTCGACGCCGTCGAGGCCGCCATGACCGAACGCACGCGAGCGATCATCGTCAACACCCCGAACAATCCCACCGGCGCCGTGTATACGGACCAGCGGTGCAAAGCGCTCGGCGAGCTGCTGCGCCGGCACGATGGCGACGACCGCCCGATCTACATCGCCACCGACGACCCGTATCGTCGCATCATTTACGACCTCGACTGGTGCCCGACCCCCGCCGCCTACTACCATCGCACGATCATCGTCTCAAGCTATTCCAAGGATTTGAGCATCCCCGGCGAGCGGGCAGGCTACGTCGCGCTCCCCAAGACCGTCCCCGACCGGCGGACGATCCTCGGCGCGATGACCATGCTTAACCGCACGCTTGGCTACGTGAATATGCCGGCCTTCATGCAACGCGTAGTCGCCCGCTGCGCCGCCGCGCTCTGTGACGTCAACTTCTACAAGAAAAACCGTGACCTGCTCTGCAAGGCCTTGCTCGAATACGGCTACGATCTGACGATGCCCGGCGGCACGTTCTACGCCTTCCCGAAAACGCCGCTGGACGACGACGTCGAGTTCGTAGACGTGCTGATGGAGCACAAGATCCTGACCGTTCCCGGGCGGGGCTTCGGCCGCCCCGGCCGCGCTCTCGTCGATTCGACCGAGCAGGCCGCC
>JBHHZX010000446.1:0-1993 GCA_046758265.1 Phycisphaerae bacterium | reverse complement strand
GAAGACAGAACCATCGTCCGCGTCGTGTGTCTGAGCGACGAACATGCGGCTGTCCTGAAGGGCAACGGCGTAGCCAAACCCCCCGACATACGCCGGATCCGCGGCGACGATCTGTCCCCATTCCGACCACGACCCTCCGTCTCGGAGGAAAAGGTGCGCCGACCCCGCCCACTTCCCGGCAAAGTCGTTATCCCGTCTTATTCACGGCTCGGGCTGCGTAGCGCTTGAAAAAGCAGCCTCCGCGTGTAGTTTTGGCGGTGTTTTATCGCTGACGAACCGCACGCGGAGGTGCACCCTATGGGTGAAACGCAGCATACGTTCTTCCCGCTCGATTTCAACCGTTCGATCCGCATCGAAGACCGCCCCGAACGTCTCACCGCCGACGCCGGCGTGCTGGCCCTGCGGCAGATCGACCACGGGCTTGGCCTGACCGACTGGCTGGCGGCCCGCCTGACCGATCCGCGCAATCCGGATCTCATCACCCACCCGCAGGTGGAACTGCTCCGCACGCGGCTGTACCTGATCGCCCAGGGCCATCGCGACGGAGACGACGCCGACCGGTTGGGACTCGATCCGGCCTTCCGTCTGGCCGTCTCGCAACGCCGCGGCACGGTGCCGCTGGACGAACCCGAGGCGGGCGCGCCGCGCGGTCAGCGGCACAGTCACACCCGACAGCCGCACGCGCTGGCCAGCCAGCCCACGCTCTCGCGGCTGCTGGCCACGCTGGCCGGTCCGCACAATCGCAGTGTCCTGCGCCAGAGTCTGCTCGAAAGCGCCAAACGCCACCTGCACGCGGTGCGCAAGCAGGCGGCCCGCCGCGGCGACGATTCCCGTCGCGCCGACGATTCCCGCCGCCTGCGCTACGGCACGCTGGACCTCGACTCCTACGTGGTCGCGGTGCATGGCCACCAGCCGGGAGCCACGTACAACGGCCACTACCACACCGTCTGTTACCATCCGCTGGCGGCGCAGTTCGCGCCCACCGGCGACTGGCTTGATATGACCCTGCGCGAAGGGCATGTGCACACCGCCCACGAGGTCACGCGATTCCTGTTCGACTTGCTCGAACGCGTCGAAGCCGAGTTGTGTCAGGTCAGCGACGTACGCGGCGACGCCGGCTTCCCCGAAGAGCAACTGCTGGCGGGTCTGGAAGTCCGTCGCAAGCCCTACGTCTTCCGGCTCAAGACCAACGCCGTGCTGGAAGGGATGATCGAACCGTACCGCACGCGTCCGCCCGGCCGGCCGCCGGCCGAACCGCGGCTGTGGTTGTACGAGTTCGACTACCAGGCCGAAAGCTGGTCGCGGCCGCGGCGCGTGGTCGGCGTAGTGCGTGAAGTGCCCGGCGAGCTGTTCCTGGAGTCGTTCTTCCTGGTCACGAGTTGGACGGTCGAGCAGAAGGACGCCGCGGCATTGCTCGAGCACTATCGCCAGCGCGGCACGTTCGAGAGCCATCTGGGCGAATTCAAGGACGCCTTCGATCCGGCCCTGTCGTCCAGCCCGCGCGTCAAGAGCCACTACCGCGGCCGGAGCCCAAGAAAGCGCTACGATTCGCGCGACGCGTTCGCCTGCAACGAGGCGTTGCTGATCTTGCACGCGCTCGCGTTCAACCTGGCCAATCTCGGGCGGGAAGGCCTCCAGCGCAGCACCGGGCAGGGTTGGACGATCCGCAGCTTCCGCGAACACGTGCTCAAGGCCCCGGCCCGCGTGCTGCTGCACGCCCGCCGGGCGGTCGTCGTGATCAACGACATCGCCGCGTACTACTGGCAATGCCTGGGCCGCTTCCTCGCCACGCTCGCCCCCCAGCCGCTCACCGGCCGCGCCCGCGCCCCGTGACCCCGGCAACCCGGCCCCCGCTCACCCCGGCGCCCGTGACGGCGTGGGGGTATGGGGGTGTTGTGCACCAACCGTCCGGAAACGCCGCCCACCGACCCGCTTCACGCCCCCACTGCCGTACAACCTCCGTCGAGCTCCCGCGCCGTGAATAAGACGGGTT
>JBHHZX010000445.1:0-1997 GCA_046758265.1 Phycisphaerae bacterium | reverse complement strand
ATGCCTCCTGATCCGGGCAGACCACCGGCGGGACGCCGGTGCCACACGGTTGTGCGGGGCCGGTTGATGCCTCCCCATCCGGGCTGTCGTCGCCGGGCGCCTCCGCGGCGGGCGGCTTCTCCGGTGTGTCGCCGGCGCGAAGTTCACCGGAGTCGTCGGACTGAACCACCCTACGACGCGACGGCGTGCCGTGCTGACTTGGGGAGACGGTCTCAACTTCCGGCATCGCGGGCTGCAATGGCTCGTCCCCCCGCGAGTCGCGCGAGTTCGACGCCGTCCCAGCCTCCGCCGTCCGCGCCTCAGCATCCGGTTCGGACGCTGCCGACGTCGCCTCCCCGGCTGGAGCTTTTGCTGGGCTCGTGCCGCCAGCGGCAGAGGCCCGGACCTCTGCCTTGTTCTGCGAAATATGGTCGCCCCCTTCAGAGGGCGTTCCCGCACGGTCCGGCGTGGAGCGCGGTGGCTCAGATGCAGATTGGCCCGCCCCACGCGCCTCCGCTTCCTCGCGACCGTTATCGAGACTGGGGATGGCGACGGCTTTCTCCCCGGACATTTTTTCGATTTCCGCGAGCGCGGCCCGCAATTCGTCTTCCGGGATGGTCGTGTTCGGTTCTGAGCCGCTCATGCCCGTACCCACCTCGTCGCTGGTCATGAATTCACTGTTACCATCGGCCGGCCGAACGCACGGCTCCATCCTCATCCGGTGAGGCGTCGGCAGCGCCGGACACGCACGAGTCACGCCGCGAACTGCTCGCGGCCGGGCAAATCCCATCGCCTGCGCTTGAAAGCAGGGGACGCGGCGCGGCGCGGCGCAGACGACCGCCCCGGGCGAGGTACTACCGATAACGCCACGTGCCCAGCACCCCGACGGCGGCCGGTTTCCATAGTCGACAGGTAGGCCGCTTACGTTTCTAATGAACAGCGACGTCCGCGGCCACCGGGGCGGAAGGGGCTCGCGCGGGTGGCTCTCGGACCGGTCTGAAGGGGCACAAACATGAGACACCCGATAACTCAACTGTTTCTGATTGTCGCGCTGCCGCTCGCGGCCCTGGCACAAACCGGAAGCGAAAGCGCCTCCCCTGCCGCCACGCCTCCGCTCGAAACGTTGCTGAAACTGGTTCCGGACGATGTCGCCTTGGCGGTGGCCATTCCTGACTTCGCGCGCGTTGCTGCCGGTCTTCGGGCCTTTGGAACGGCCACCGGCATCCAGGACCTCGCGGAGATCGACGCCGACACACTTTTCGACGAGCTCGCTGTTGCCGACCTGCCGGATGAACGGTGGCAGCAGATCAGCAAGAACGGCCCCTTTGTGTTCGCGCTGACCGAGCCTGACGCCGAGCCGCTACTGATCTGCACCGTGAGCGAGCCTGCCGGCGCGCCGAGCGACGAGCTCATTCAACTCAAGGGCAATGTGCTGATCGTCGCCCCCGACGCCGACGTCATGCAGGCCGTGCAAAACGCCAGCGGCAAATTCGCGCAGCGCTTCGAAGAACAGGCCCCCGCTACGCTCAAAACCCACGACCTGGCGATCTTCTTCGACATGCCGTCCTGGGCCACGCAGATCGAGCAGACGATCTCGATGGTCGAAATGTTCTCACAAATGGGTGTCCAGATGGGTGCGGCGGCGGCGACTACCCAGGCAGTCCAGGCCAATCTGACGATGGTCAACTGGGTGTTCAAAATGCTGCGAACCGGCCTCGACGAGAGTGAAACGGTCGTCGTCGGAGTGCGTTTCAACGCCGACGGCGCGGGTCTCGGCAAACTCGTGCACTTCGAGCGCAGCGGCAAGATCGCGGAATACCTGGGCAAGGTCCGCAAGTCCGACAAAGACTTGCTGCGTGGTCTCGCGGGCGAGCGCGGCCTGTTGGTTTTCGCCGGCGAGTGGATGCTGCCTGCCGACGTGGAAACGTTCAGTGAGAAGATGATCGAGGTCGTGCGCGCCGCCACCTCTTCCCAGCCCGCCGATGACACCGAATGGGAAAAACTCACCCAACAAGCCA
>JBHHZX010000444.1:0-2002 GCA_046758265.1 Phycisphaerae bacterium | reverse complement strand
CAACGTGGGCTATTCCGCGCATCTGGGGGATACGCGTTCGGCTTGTCGGTCGCGCTGGCCATGCTCGTGCTCCGCGGGCTGCCGCGCACTCAGTTCGACCTGTTGGCCCTCTGGAGCCGCTGGCAGCGTCGGAGCGGCGTGAGGGGCGAGATGCGCTTCGGCGGCCCGCGGCCGGCCCGGCCGATCATTGTGGAGGAGCTGAAGTCGCGACCGCTCGAGCCGCTGAAGCTGACCCCCTTGGAGCAACTGCGCGAAGACATTCTCGATCGGATATCCGAGCACGACTTGGACGAAGCGGCGCGCCTGTATCTGCAGTCGCTAGAGCTGGACGCCAACCACGTTCTGCCGCGCTCGCAGCAGTTGGAGATCGGCAACCACCTCGCGCAGTCGCAGCGCTACGAGGCGGCGGTTCGCGCCTACGAGGGGTTTTTGGCGGCCTATCCGACGGCCGCTGACGGGGCGCAAGTCCGCCTGTACGCGGGCCTGATCTGCCAGCGCTATCTGGGGGATCCCCGGCGGGCTGCCGCCCACCTGCGCGCGGCGCTGGCGGGTCTTACGCTCGAGTCGCAGCGCCAACTCGCGCGGCGTGAAATCGAAGCCGCCGAGGCCGACATTTCCGGACCCCCGCCCGAGCGCCCGAAGGGTTGACGGCCTGCTATTCAACGCAAATGTTTGCCGGGTCGATACCAGCAGCGGTGTCTTGTGTATTCCGCCTGGGAGGGGGCCTACGGGCCCTCTGTTCGTCACGAGACGCGCGAGCGGTCATGGATATTGCAACTATTATCGGCATCGTGCTGGGCAGCGGGCTGGTGCTCCTGGCCATCATGATCAACTCCCCGCTGGGCGCCTTTATCAATCCGGCGTCGGCCGCGATCGTGCTCGGCGGAACCGCCGCCGCTACCCTGGTCGCCTTTCCGCTCGGGCAGGTCATGAAGCTCGTGACGGTTGTCCGCAAGGCGTTTTTCACCAAGCCGGTCGACCCGGTCCAGTCCGTCACCATGCTCGTCAAGCTGGCCGAGGTTGCCCGCCGCGACGGAATCCTGAGCCTTGAATCCCAGTTGTCGGAAGATGAGCACGATTCGTTTCTGGTCCGGGGGCTGCGGATGGCGATCGACGGGCAGGATCCGGCCGTCATCCAGCTTGCCCTCGAGCAGGAAGTCGAAACGATCATTGATCGTCATTCCAGCGGCAAAGCGCTGTTCGACAACATCGGCAAATACGCGCCGGCATTTGGCATGATCGGCACCCTGATCGGACTGGTCATCATGCTCCAGAACATGAACGACGCAGACAGTCTGGGGCCGGCCATGGCGGTGGCGCTGATCACGACGTTCTACGGCTCGCTGCTGGCGAATCTGTTCGCGCTGCCCATCGCGGACAAGCTGGCCCTGCGCAGCGACCAGGAAGTTGCCGCCAAGCTTCTCATCCTCCGCGGGGTGATGAGCATCCAGGCCGGTGATAACCCGCGCATCGTACAACAGAAAATGCTGGCGTTCCTCGATGCCAAGCAGCGGTCCCGCGTCGAGGCGACTCGCAAGTAGCGCCCCCCGGCCATCCCTCGGGAGCATCGTGTCATGGCGGTCAACAAAAAGAAGCCAGCGGTGACCGCCGGCGCGCCGGCATGGATGGTGACCTACGGCGACATGGTCACGCTGCTGCTGACCTTCTTCGTTCTGCTGCTGGCGATGAGCGAGATCAAGAAAGATGAGCGCATGATTGAATTCATGCAGGCGGTCAGGGAAGCCTTCGGGTACGTCGGCGGCGAGCGGCAACTGCCCACGGAAGAGGTACAAGTCCCCAAGAACATGAAGGAGATGCGGGTGCTCGTGATAGCGATTCACCCGGACAACCTCGGCCGCACCGAGGACGAGGGCCCGCGAGGTAAGCAGGACCGCGTGACCTCGATTCGCCCGGGCAAACACTACCAGCCCGGCGGCCGATTCTACTTCCCCGAGCTGTCGGCCGAGTTGAGCGAGAGGGACAGCGCGCGGCTGGCGGAATA
>JBHHZX010000443.1:0-2007 GCA_046758265.1 Phycisphaerae bacterium | reverse complement strand
GACGCGGGTTTGATCATCGCACGCCGCGGCCAGGTGACGGCGGAACCAGTCGCGCCGCTCGTCGTTCGGAATGCGTAGCGTCTCCAGATCGTCCACGACGGCCGGGGGACCATAACCTGCACCGTCAACGGAAAGACCATCGGCGCATTGAAGGCCGCAGCGCGTCTGTCCGGCAGCCAGCTTCGAGTGGGCTTCAGCGCTCGCAGGGGCGGGGGCGTCAGCTACAGCGCGGTGACCATCCGCGGCACGCCGGTGGCCAAGGACCCCATCGCCACCGCGGACGCCTCCCGACCCGAGCCCGCGCCCCGCAGACCTCCCCGCCCCCGCCGAGGCCAAAGGCGCCCGCCCCGCCGCCGCTAGTGCCGTTTCCAGTGAGGGAGTTTCGTATTCTCCATCATGCGACCCGCCGCTGCCGACGGCAATGTGAACGCCAACTGCAAATACTGATGTCACGAGCGCCGTTGCGCCAGGTCAAGTAACGCTCGATGGCGGCTTGTTGGTCTTGGTGGCTGCGGTAATCGGTGTTATCCAAAGCGAACTTCTTCATGGCCGTGAAGTGGCACTCGATACGGTTCAGCCAAGACGCGCCGGTCGGGGTGAAGTAGAACTTGATGCGATGCGTCGCCGTGTAGTTCAGCACTTGGGCTTTGAGGTGGTAGCCGGCATTGTCGAGGATAATGTGCAGAACTTCACCGCTGCGGTGCCGCCGACGCAGCCACTTCAGGAAGGCCAGGAACGTGGTCCAGTTCTTCTTCTGGGCGAACCGGCCCATCAGCGTGTCCCGCTCCAGGTCATACGCGCCAAACATGTGCCGCACGCCTCCCGTACGCCGATACGTCGCCCGCAATCGGTCCACGTGGCCGCTGCGAGCATAGTGCTTGCCGTGCCGCGGCAGCAGGTTCAGCGGACCGAACTCGTCCAGGCTGATGCGTCGCCCGCCGGCCGGCCGCTTGGCGTACAGGCGTCGAATCCGCTTGTATTTCGGCCAGAATTCCGGGTCCGTGGATTCCTTCCAACTCTTGGTGTGCCGCCAGCGGAGCTTCCGTCGCCGTAAGATCTGCCGCAGCCACTCCAGCGAGATGGACGCGACGATTCCCTGGGCCACCAGATACTCCCGCAGCTTCGCCAGCGACCACACGCTCATGCCGATCAGCTCTTTCGGCGGAGACAACGCCACCTCGGCGATCTGCTCGGTCACGTCGGCCAGGAACTTCGTCGGACCGGCCCGGGCACAATAGTACGGATACCAGGTGATGGCCTCGATGCCCCCGGCATTGAAGCGATGAATGATCTGCCGGACCCAGGCCGGCGTGCAGCCGCAACGCTCGCCGATCTGGCGATTCCTCAACCCGCCGCGCGACAGAAGGATAATCCTGGCATGACGGCAGTTGACAGCGTTGGCCAATTGTCGTTTCATACGTCTGAGCTTCCGGCCTTCCCACGGCCGCAGCTTCTGTGCTGCAACCTTGTCCATCGTTGGTTCTCCACTTTTTCGCCGGCTGCCCCATGCAGCCGTAGTGGAGAACCTATGTATACTACATGTTGTGGTCGCGCAAGCCTTTTATATATAGATACTTGCAACACGAAACTGTCTGACTGGAAACGGCACTAGCCGCCGTTGAGCCGCTCCAGCAGATCGACGGACCCGGCGGCTAGCTCCCTGGGGGTCGGCATCCGCCTGGTGCGCATGAGTTCGGCCGCAGCGCCCATCTGCCGGTTGCTGTTGCGTCCGGCCGCCGCCAGGACCCGATCGCCCTTGACGTAGAAGGCAACGAACTGCTTTGAGGCAGGGCCGCCATCAAAGACGATCTCGTCCCACTCGCGGGCATGCCCGACGTACTGGATGATGGTGCCGAACTGCTCGGTCCAGAAAAACGGCACGCCGGTGAACTCGACCTTCTTTCCGGCCATGTTGTGGGCGGCGCACCGGCCGTGCTGTTCGGCCAGCCGCCAGTGCTCGATCCGCATGGGCTCACCTGAGGTCGGACCTCCAGGCCGCGATGTCCT
>JBHHZX010000442.1:0-2073 GCA_046758265.1 Phycisphaerae bacterium | reverse complement strand
GACCATCGGGCTCGACCCGGCGCAGATCCGCGAGACGCGCTCCCTGATCCGCGAGCTCGCCCACGACCACACCGTCCTGCTCTCCAGCCACATCCTCCCGGAGGTCGAGGCCACCTGCCAGCGCATCATGATCATCGACAAAGGCCGCATCGTGGCCTCGGGCACGCCGGGCGACTTGCGGGAGCGCATCACCGGCGACTCGAAGCTGATCGCCGAGTTCAAAGGGCCGGCGGCCGAGATCACAGCGGGCATTCGCAGACTAGACGGGGTCACCGAGGTTCACAGTACGGCACACGATGGCTGGACGTGTGTTACGGTCTCAACCCGAAAGGACCTGCGTGAGGCGCTGTACAGGCTCGCCGCCGAGAAAGGCTGGGCGCTGCGCGAGCTGCGCCGGGACATCGCCACGCTGGAGGATTTCTTCGTCAAGATCGTTGCCGGAGCCCGCGACGCGGACAGCGACCCGGCCACCGCAGGGGACAAACGATGAGAAACACTGTGGCGATCATGCAACGCGAGCTGCTCTCGCTGTTCTTCTCGCCGATCGGCTACATTGTCATCGCCGGTTTTCTACTGATCACCGGCGTGATCGTGCTGGTGACTGACAGTTTCAGCCCCGGCCGGCCCGCCACGCTCCGCAACGTTTTCGACTTCACGCCGTACGTGCTCACAATTATCATCCCGGCTATCAGCATGCGGACGATCAGCGAGGAGTACCGCAGCGGGACCATCGAAACGCTGATCACCGCTCCGGTCTCCGACACGCAGTTTGTGATCGGCAAGTACCTGGCGGCGCTGGTTTTCTACACCATCATGCTCGCCGGCACCCTCGTCTACCTGGTCCTGATGATAATCTTCGGCAACCCGGATGTCGGCGCGTCGCTGGCGGCTTACCTCGGCCTCTTGCTGATCGGCGTGGCGTTCACCGCGTTCGGCGTCTTCACCAGCAGCCTGACGCGCAACCAGATTGTGGCGTGGATGCTCGGGATGGTTCCCCTGATGCTGTTCGTATGGTTCGCCGCCTTCATCGTCCGCATCGGCGAAGGCGGGCTGCGCAAGGTCTTTCAGCAAATCAACGTCCTCCGGCACCTGGATCAGTTCAACCGCGGGCTGGTGACTGCCGAGAGCGTGGTGTTCTTCTTGGCGACCGCCGCCCTGTTCCTGTTCCTGACCGTCAAAGTAGTGGAGTCGCGGCGATGGCGGTAAGTACGACAATGAGTGCGCGCAAGCGGCATCTGCTCTACGGCCTCAACGTCGGGGTCACGGTCGTGCTCGCAGGGGCGGTGGCTGCATTGGCCATCTGGGCCGCCGGCTCGTTCGGCGGACGCGTCGATCTGACCCGGTCAGGCGTCAACAGCCTCAGCTCACGCACGGTGCAGTTGCTGCAGGGGCTCGATCAAGAGCTCACGCTCACCGGGCTCTACAGCACGGCGCTCAAAGAAATCCGTCCCCATGCGGAGAAGTACCAGAAGCGTGTCGGTGACCTGCTCGACCTGTACGAGACGGCGGCGCGGGGCAAACTCACCACGCACATGATCGACGCCAGCGAGAGCCCGGCCAAGGTGACCGCGCTGCTGACGCGGCTGGCCGAGAAGCCGGCGTACAAGGACGAGGCCGCCCCGCACGCCGAGGTTCTCGGAGCTTTCCCCGAGCTGAGCGGTCGCGTCGTCGAGCTGATGCAGGGCGAGCTGGCCGAGCTCGATCGGCTGCGCAACGCGGACCCCCGGGCTGCTCGCATCCGCGAGCTGGCGACCGTGGAGCGCTTCTTTCGGATGATCGTGCAGGAAGCGCAGGAGACTGGAACCGACATAAAGACGCTGGTGGCCGAGGAGATTCCACGCTACGGGCGCGCGGTCGAGCTCGTCGAGGACTACCTCGACCAAACCCGCAAGATGCTGCAGGACGCCCAGGCCTGGATGACGGGCAATGGGGTGAACGTACCGGGCATCGCGCAGGAGACGAAGGAGTTCTTCGCGGGTGCGACCGAGCGCTACAAGGCGGCGCTCGCGGATCTGGAGGCCCTGCTCGAGAAAAGCAAGGACCTCGAGCCCGTGACGCTGGAAGAGGTCTACG
>JBHHZX010000441.1:0-2080 GCA_046758265.1 Phycisphaerae bacterium | reverse complement strand
TCCACGACCTTGAGCGGAATGTACATGTCGCGGTTGATGTTGCGCGCCCCAACCCCTTTCGCCGGGTTGCCGGCGGTGACCAGGCTCCCCAGCACGCCAACCACTTCGTAGGGTACGGGCCCGGTCGAGTGGCTGATGACGGAAACGGTCTTCCCGATCGGATCCTCGTGCCTGAACAGCGAACGGGCGACCTCATCACCAATCACGCACACCTTCAGGTGCCGCTCGGCGTCCAGCGGCGTCAACGCCCGGCCGCGGGCCACCCACACGTTAACCACGTCGAAAAAGTTTTCCGTCGTGCCGAGCACGTTTCCATCGAATCGGCGGGCTCCATAGGTGATGTCGCTGGCAACATCCCGCATCCTGACGATATCTCGCACGTGCGGCAGCCCGCTAATCCGTTCGATATCCCTGCTTTTGATACCGTACTTGTGAGCGAACGTTCTGGCCTGGCCTACCTGCTGCGGTTGCGGCGGCTCGACGCTGCGGACGATGATGTTCTCACTGCCGAGCAGGCGAATGTTTTCAAGCTGTTCCGCCGACGCCCCCTCACCGATTGCGAGCATGCAGATCACCGCTCCGACGCCGAAGATCATTCCCAGGGCGGTGAGAAAGGAGCGCAGCTTGTGAGCCCGTAAATCCCGCAGGCCCAGCGCGACCAGCTCACGAGATAACAACGTGCGGATCAACATCACCTAGCCCTGCTCTCGCCCCGGGGTCGGCGCGCTGTTCTAACCCGGTTGGCCTCCGTGTGGTGGCGGCGGAAGCTCGATCGGGCCGAAACGGTCCTCGTAGGCTTTGACCGCCTGTTGCAACACCAGCGCCAACCGCTTGGCGTTTTGCGGGATCAGGATCACCCGGTGTGAAACCTTCACCGTCGGCTGTTTCATGCCCGGGAGTGGCGAGTTGACACCCAGGTAAACCGTGATTTCGTCCGCCGAGCTCGCCAGCGCGAACGAGTTTGCGTAAATGGTCTCTAGGCTGGAGGCATCCAGCCGCACCTGTTGCTGGCGCGAATGCGGAGGCTGGTGCGGCGGCTGCGGATCGTCTTCACCGAAAATCATCGCGTGCTCGCTCCGTCTCCTGAGGTCCTGTCGTTCCATTGCGCACTGTAGGGGACGGGGGCCGCTGGAACAAGCACGTCTCGCACCATCGCCTGTGGACTTGCGTCCCAAGTGCGGCGCTGTACGCTACTTACGCTTCTTCTCCCGTTTCGGGCGCAGCAGACCGCCGCGCGGCTCCATCGACAGGTTGGCCGTGCGCGCAGCGCGAAACTGCCGATCGCCGAGCGCGGCGATCATCGCGGCGTTGTCGGCACAGTATTCCATCGGCGTCAAGTTCAGCGAGAGGTTCGCCGCGTTGCAGGCTGCTGCGAGACCCTCCCGCAGCGCGGAATTGGCTGCAACGCCGCCGCCAACTACCACGTTCTTGACCCGGATCTGCCGGGCGGCAACCACAGTTTTTTTGATCAGCGGCTCGACCAGGGCGGCCTGAAAGCTGGCGGCCACGTCCGCGCGGGCCGACTCACTCAAGTGCCTGGCTGTCCCGTACTTATGGCCCTTGCCATAGACGTGGTAAAGCACCGCGGTCTTCAGCCCGCTGAACGAGAAGTTGAGGTGTGGCTGGTCCAGCCAGGTCCGCGGAAAGGTGATCGCGTCCGGGTCGCCGGCGCGGGCGACGCGATCGATCTCCGGACCACCGGGATAGCCCAGTTCCAGGATGGCGGCGACCTTGTCAAACGCTTCGCCGGCAGCGTCGTCCGTCGTCTGTCCCAGCAACTCGATCTCTAGAAAGTCGCGGACGAGGTAAATCGACGTGTGCCCTCCGCTGACCACCAGCGCAATCGCCGGCCAGGGTGGCGCGTCGGCGACTAACGCCGCGCTGGTCGCATGCGCTTCGATGTGATCAACCGGAACGAGTGGCAGATCGTAGGCCAGTGACAGGACCTTCGCTGCCGTTATCCCGATTAACAGCGAGCCGACTAGACCCGGGCCGACGGTCACCGCGATGGCGTCGAGGTCGGCATAACCCACGCCCGCCTGCTCCAGCGCCTCCTCGATGATCGGCCGCACGCGCTCGA
>JBHHZX010000440.1:0-2085 GCA_046758265.1 Phycisphaerae bacterium | reverse complement strand
ATTGACTCGCAGGCGGCAAGGCGCTCTCGCGAAGCGGAGGCTACCGGAAATGGGAAGCTCGAGGACCAGCGCTGCCGGGTCGAAGATGACGGCATCGGCCGGGGTGGTTGCCGTTTGTGTCTCCCCCGGAGGTGTGCCGAAACTGCCCGTGCCAAACGCCGAGCTTACGCCGACGGGGTTGGTCGGCGACGGCCACGATCACGAAAAGCACCGTCGTCTGCACCGTGCAGTGTCGATCCAGGATTTGGAACTGCTGGAGGAGCTCAAGGCCGAAGGCTATCCGGTCGCGCCTGGGACCATCGGAGAGAATCTAACGGTGCGGAGGCTCCATGTGCAAGCGCTCTCGCCCGGGGATCGACTCCGTTTTGAGGATGGCCCCGTGCTCGAATTGACCGAGCCGCGCAAGCCCTGCTTTGTGCTCGATAGGATCCACCCGATGCTCAAAGACGCTGTCGCCGGTCGTTGCGGCTTTCTCGCGAAAGTGATCAAGGCCGGACAATTGGCCGCCGGTCAGCGCGTTTTTGTTGAGAAAATGCGCAGCGTGTCCGAATCGGCATGACAACGAGAAGCCGAGGCAACTCCAGGCCCACTTGTGTCGCCGGCGTTCTTGTCGGTGGCGGCAGCCGGCGGATGGGCCGTGCGAAGGCCCTTCTGAAGCTCCCGGACGGCCGAACGTTTGTCGAGCACGCCGTCAGCGTCGCCCGCAACGTCGCGCGGAAGGTTCTCATCCTTGGGAGCCTCGAGGAATTGCCCGCGCCGCTGAGCGGATTCCCCCTCCTGCCCGACGCAGAAGAGAACGCGGGTCCACTTGGCGGGTTGTGTACATTACTGCTGCACGCGCATGCGCAGTGGGCTCTTCCCATCGCGTGCGACATGCCGAAGCTCACACCGCGCGTCCTCCGTCGGCTACTTGCAGAGGCAGGAGAAAGCGCTGACGCTGTTGCGTTCGCCTGCGATGGTCGGCCAGACACTTACCATGCGTGCTGCGCCGCGTATCACCCGCGTGTTTTGCCAACCGTGCGGCGCGCGCTGAGAGAGGACACGACGAATCTTCAACGCTTGCTCCGCAGCATGCGCGTGGTTACCCTCACCCCGACGGCGGAGGAAACGCGGCTGCTCGCGAATGTCAATACGCCTGGGGACCTCACACGCGTACTGCACGAGGCGTGATCACGGCGCAGTCGGCGGCGCTGCTGGGTGCCGCAGGGACGAGTACCCGCTGAATCCCGTTGCCAGATAGCGAGAGCCAAGTCCGGGGTGATCCACTCCGAACGCGCCTACCGCGGCGTCGTCGCCTTGTCCCGGCGGCGCGCCCGGGTCGGGCCCCCGGCGCGGGCGGTTCGGATGCATTTTCACCGGTCAAGAACCGGTGCCACTTGGCGCGCCGTCGTAGCGGACCAGTGTCAGGTCGGGCGCGGCCATCAGGGCCTCCTCGTAGCTGTACATCGTGATCGCGTCCCAGGGGCACACGCCGGCACAAAGGCCGCAGCCGATGCATTTGTCGAATTCCACGACGCACAACTCGAAGGGGTTCTCGGGCGACTTGACGGTGCGGATGGCGTCCACTGGCGACTTCTTGAACTCCACGGTCTCGCAGTAGCTCTGACACGCCGGCGAGCCGGCGCAGCCCGAGCAACTGCTCTGGTCCACAACGGCCAGTCGCTTCGGCGGTTTGTTGAGAAACCTGTGCTCGGCCACGGTGTGCGGCTCCCGTCAATCTCGCGGCCAGGCGCTGTCCCGGCCGAAAGCTGAGCGTTCTGATTGCGCCCGATCCATCTGGCCGGCTCGCGAACTCCCGGCCTCCGCCACGTCGTCGCGCCCGGCGTAGAAATACTCGAAGTTCATCAGGAAATCTTTCATCGCCGCCCGGTCCGCGTCGGTGAAGTCCTCGAAGGTCGGCATCATGGTGCCCGGCTGGAGAAGTTGCGGCCCCTCCAGCCAGCGGACGACCCATTCGGGCCGCAGCCGCTGCGGCGCGCGGGCCAGGTCGGGTCCCCAGTTCGCCTTGTCTCCCTCCGGAAGGATCCCGCCCCGGATGTGGCAACTGATGCACTGGATCTCCGCGGAGTCGAACATTTCCCGGGC
>JBHHZX010000439.1:0-2102 GCA_046758265.1 Phycisphaerae bacterium | reverse complement strand
ATTCGCGAGATCGGCGCATGCCTGCGCGACACGAAAACGCGTCCGCTGATCGTGCTGCGCAGCACATTGCTGCCCGGGACCACCCGCAACCGCGTGATCCCCCTCTTGGAGGAAGTGAGTGGGCTGACCATCAGCGACGATATTCACGTCGTCTTCCATCCTGAGTTTCTCCGCGAAGGCTCCGCCGTCTTCGACTTCGACAGTCCGCCGAAGATCGTCGTCGGCGAGGCGCAGCCCGGCGCGGGCGATGCGTTGATGAAGGTTTACGAGAGGTACGAGGCGCCGCGCTTCCGCACGGAGTTGGAGGTGGCGGAGATGGTCAAGTACTCCGACAACCTCTTTCACGCCGTCAAGGTCGTCTTTGCGAACGAGATCGGCGCCATCGCGCGAGCGGTCGGCACCGACGCGCGCCAGGTAGCGGACATCTTCTGCTCCGACACGAAACTCAACATCAACCCCTGCTACCTGCGACCGGGATTTGCGTTCGGCGGGTCGTGCCTGCCGAAGGACTTGCGAGCGATCCTGCGGTTCGCGCACGTGCGTTCCGTGAAAGTGCCGATGCTTGACGGAGTAGTGGAAAGCAACAAAACACAGGTCGAGGAGCTTGTCACCCGCGTGTTGGCGAAGCGCCCCAACAGCGTGGGCCTGGTGGGCCTGGCGTTCAAGCCCAAGACCGACGACATGCGCGAAAGCCCCTACATCGCCGTCGCCAAGCGCCTGATCGGCGAGGGTGTCAAACTGTGCATCTACGATCCCGGCGTGGACACCAGCCGCTTGATCGGGAGCAACAAGGAGGCCGTCCAGGCGGCGCTGGGGCACCTCGAAAGCCTGCTCGTCAAAGAGCTCGACGCGTTGAACGACTGCGACCTGATCCTGATCAACCACCCGAGCGTCGATGCCGACCGGGTGCAAGCGTGGCTCGAGGCGGGCGTCCGCGTCATCGACTTGGCCGGCATTGCCGGTCTGGCGCGCGACACGGCGGGCTACGAAGGCATCGCCTGGTAGGATGCAGCCGCCGCCGCGCTGCGAGATCCCGATGAGCCAAGGCCGTTCGCCCAGGTGGCGCCAGCAGGCAGTGGATGCAACCGACGCGTGCGCCCGGAGGCGCGGCAGCCGGCTGCGCGCGCCAGCCGCAGCAGGTGTCCCGTAGGCGGCGCCGGGCTGGAAAACTCATGCACGTAGCTTACATTCATCAACATTTCACGACTCCGACCGGTTACTCCGGAACACGCTCCTACGAGATGAGTCAGCGCCTGCTGCGCGCCCGCCACCGCGTGACGATGATCGCCGGCGCGGGCTCGGCCAGCAACCTGCGCTTCGATCCGGGCAAGCGCGTCACGGAACAAGAGGTCGACGGAATCCACGTCCTGGGCGTGTCGGAGCCCTACGCCAACGTCATGACGTATGCTCGTCGGATTCTGGCGTTCGGTCGATTCGCCCGGACGGCGACGCGGCTCGTGCGGAGTCTCGACGCGGACCTGGTGTTTGCGACATCGACGCCGCTCACGGTCGGCCTGCCCGGGATGAAGGGGGCCAAGGCGTTGGGGGTTCCGTTCGTGTTTGAGGTGCGCGATTTGTGGCCTGAGCTTCCCATCGTGCTGGGCATCGTGAAGAATCCCTTGCTGGTCTGGTACCTGAAGCGGATGGAGAGACGCATCTACCAAGCCGCCCACAGAATCGTGGCGCTTTCTCCCGGCGTCAGGGACGGGATCTGCCGGACGGGGTATCCCGCTGAGCGCGTCACGATGATACCCAACAGTGCGGACACGACCCTGTTCCGTCCCGCCGCTGACAAGCGCCTCGACGCGCGGTTTGGGCCGCCGGAGGATTTCCGCCTGGTGTTCACCGGCGCACACGGGCCGGCCAACGGTCTGGACGCGGTGCTCGACGCGGCGGTTGTACTCAGGCGGCGCAATGTTCGAGGCATCCGGTTCGTCTTTATCGGCTGGGGGCGCGAACGCGAGCGGCTCATCCAACGCAGCCGCAGTGACGGGACGATCGACACGATTAGCTGGTTGAAGGCCATGCCGAAGCGCGAGCTGGCCGCGATTCTGCCGCGCATGGATGTGGGCATGATGATTCTCAAGAACGTGCCGGCGTTC
>JBHHZX010000438.1:0-2137 GCA_046758265.1 Phycisphaerae bacterium | reverse complement strand
GAGCAGGCGGCGGCAGGCGACGTGGCAGCGGTCTTGAAGGATGTGGACACGATTCTGGCCGCCGGCCGCGGGCTGGAAGTGTTCTGCAACGACACGATCGCGGTCGTGCGGACATTGATGCACGTCCGGACCTGCGGGATCGACACGCACATTGTGGACGTTCCCGCGGCCAGCCGCGACGAGTACCGCAAGCTCGCCGATCAGTTCGAGCTGTCGCAATACGTGCAGATGATCGCAATGCTCGAAGAGCTGCGGCGTAATGTCCGTTACAGTGGCGCCGGGCGGGCACTGACCGACGCGCTGCTGGTGCGGCTGGCAAAGATGCGCGAATGGGCACCGATCGAGCAGCTTCTGGGGCAGTTGCCAGCCGCCGGCCTCGGACGAGCGGAAAAAAAAAAAGAGCCCATCCGGCGTAGCGCCGCGACACGTGCCAACCGCGCAGGCCGTCGCCGTGCCTGAGGAGAAGGTTTCGGCCGGCGGGCCGCGCGGCGTGGGTCGACGAGTGGCGCGCGACGTCGAAGAGCCGCTGCCCGACTACAGCGCCGGGCCGGAAGCAGGGGGCGCCGCAATCGAAAACGAGCCCGAAGTACCGGTCGCGGCGGCACGCGAGCGAAACACGATCGTGCGGCGGCCGGCCACGACCGCGGAACGCGAGCGCATTCTGAGCGACCCGCTGGTGCAGCAGGCGATAGAATTGTTCGACGGCGCGGTCGTGAACATGGAACGTGAAGTCGGCCCGACCCCCACGGAAAGCCCCGAAGAAGCAGAACTCACGGAGTAGCGCATGCTGGGAAACCTGGGACAACTCGCAAGCTTGTTGAAGAACGCCGGCCAGCTCAAGGAAAACATGAAGGGCGTGCAGGAGCGGCTTCAAGCGGCCCGCTACGTCGGCGAAGCCGGCGGCGGCCAGGTCCGCGCGACGGTCGACGGCCGCGGCGAGCTGGTCGAAATCAAGCTCGAACCGGCGACCGTCGAGAGCGGCGACGTCGAGCTGCTCGAAGACCTGATCTGCGCTTCCGTCCGCGCCGCCCTCACCAAGAGTCGCGAGGCCGTCCAGAAGGAAATGGAGGCGGCCACCGGCGGCATCGACCTGGGCGGCATGATGGAGATGCTCGGCGGCAGGGGGCAGCCGCCGTCACCGTGACGGCCCAACAGGCCCCCAAGGCAAATCTGGCGGCCGGCGCCCCCATCGGCCGCAGCATCCGAACCCCGAGCACCAGCGCGGGGTCATGGCACGCACGGTGTCCCAGCCTTTCACGGTGCCCCACCCTTTCATGGGTGGGGGACGGACGAAACCAATGACCGACGTCCCCCTTACCGGACCACTGCAACGCCTGATCGACGAGCTGAAGAAACTCCCCGGCGTGGGACCGCGCTCGGCCGAACGCATCGCGTTCCACCTCCTGAAAGCCGAGAAGAACGAAGCGTTCGCGTTGGCCGACTCTGTCCGCGACGTCAAGGAGAAAATCCGGCCCTGCTCGCGCTGCTACAACCTGGCCGACGCCGAGCTGTGCGCCATCTGCGCCGACCCCCGCCGCGACCAGTCGCAGATCGTCGTGGTCGAGCAGCCCAAAGATCTGATCAGTCTGGAAGCCACCGGGCTGATCACCGGCGTCTACCACGTGCTGATGGGCCAAATCGCCGCGCTGGAAGGCGTCGAGCCGGAAGATCTGACGATCGGGGCGCTGGTCGAACGCTGCCGCAGGACCGACGTGAAGGAGGTTATTCTCGCTACCAACCCGAATGTCGAAGGCGACACCACGGCGCTGCACATCACCAGCCTGCTGCAAAACACCGGCGTCAAGATCACCCGCCTGGCCCGGGGCCTGGCCCCCGGCGCCCACATCGAATACGCCAACCGCGCGATGCTGGAAGAAGCCCTCCGCGGCCGTCGGGAGGTGTGAACCGCGCAACCCGGGAGAATCCAAGGCCAGGAGACTAGTATCCAGTCACGCTCTGGTTTTCGGGTAGCGTCGGGTCTCCGTGCCCGACGACGCAAACGGAGCAACTTCGTGCAGTCTACGTCGGGCACGGAGACCCGACGCTACAACCCGCAATTAAGAGCGTGACTGACCACTAGTGCCGCGTTTCACAAAAAACGCGACTATGATCGCTGGACCGAGAATCCCTTCTCGGT
>JBHHZX010000437.1:0-2158 GCA_046758265.1 Phycisphaerae bacterium | reverse complement strand
ACTTTCGGCATCACTGAGGCTTACGAATCGGGGTGACTGGATTTGAACCAGCGACCTCTGCGTCCCGAACGCAGCGCTCTAGCCAGACTGAGCTACACCCCGTAAGGTGCTATGCGGCAGGGACTTCCGAACCTCTCCGACGCCATAAGGATCGGTCGGCACCTCCCCACGGGTTGCTAACGATACCACATTCTCCCGCGGAAACAAGCACCCCCGCGAGCCGAAGTTTGTCAAGGGTGCGTGCCGAATTACCGGGCACTGATCAGAGCCCCGCCTGCGAGCGAGCGGTCGAACCGCGCGGCAAGCACGTCCCGTCGCTCGCGCTCCGGGCTCTGACTGCGAGCGTGTCCCGCGCCCGCTGAACGAGTCCTGCAACCGTTTATCCGGCAAACGACCGGCGATTGTAGGCGGCTCGCACGCGGCCGCCGGACGATCGCCGACGCGTTCCTGTCGACCGGCGCAGAACACGCGCGCCGATGATAGCTAACTGACCACCGAAGGCCGATCGCTCGGATCCCCGCTTGACTGTCGCCCGGCGGCCATTTTGTATCCGTTCCGGACATCGCTATCATCGGCTGGCATGCCTGAGCACCGACCGGTCCTCTCGTCGGCCAAACTCATCGCTGGCTGCACGGTCACTTCGCGGGTCACCGGGTTGATCCGTGACATGTTGCTGGTGCACACCTTTGGCCTCGGCTGGGTGCTCGATTCGTTCTTCTACGGCTTTCAGGTCCCCAACCTGTTCCGCCGCCTTTTCGGCGAGGGTGCCCTCGCTGCCGTCTTCGTGCCGACCTTCGCCCGCACGCTGGAAACCGACGGGCGACGATCGGCGTGGCAACTACTCGCCCGCACCCTTGGCCTGCTGTGCGTGACGATTCTCGTCGTCGCCATGGCCATTGAGATGATCATTCTCGCGATCTGGCTGCTCAATCCCGGCGACGCCGACCGTCAACTGATCCTGGGGCTCACGGCGCTGATGTTGCCGTTCATGCTCACCATCTGCGTCGTCGCCTTGTTCTCGAGCATCCTTAATTGCGTCGGCAGCTTTGTCCCCGCGGCACTTACTCCCGTGATTCTGAACGTCGCAATGATCACGGCCATCACGTGGTTCCGGCCGACGATCGACCCCGAACGCGGCCTCGACGACAGGGCCTCGCAAATCGTCGGTGTCGCCGTCAGCGTGCTCGTCGCCGGCGTGCTGCAACTGGCTCTGCTTATGCCAGTGCTGCGTAACCACGGCGTGACACTCGGTTGGTCGTTGCAGACCCGCGACCCGCGCGTGGCCGAAATGCTGCGAAAAATGGGGCCCGTTCTGCTCGGGCAAGGCGTGCTGCTGTTCGGCACTTTCCTCGACACCCAGATCTGCGCGCTGCTGAGCCCGAATGTGAATCTGCTGGGGCGCTCATTCGCCTATCCGCTAAAGGAGGGAGCGCTCACGACGATCACCGTTGCCCAGCGGCTCTATCAGTTTCCGCTCGGCGTGCTCGGCATCTCGCTAGCGGTCGCCGCCTTGCCGACCTTCAGCCGTCTGGCCGCCCGCGCGGATTGGGCCGGCTGGGCCCGCGAAGTCACCCGGTCTCTCCGCTTGGCCATGTTCGCCGGGCTCCTGACCGGTGGGTTGATGGTGGTCCTGGCCGGACCGATCGTGCAACTGCTGTTCGAATACGGCGAATTCGATTCGGCCGCCACCGCCCGCGCCGCGCGCGTTCTAATGCTCTACGGCTTCGGCATGTGGGCCTTCTGCGTGCAGCACATCATCCTCCGCGGTTTCTATAGCGTCGGCGACGTCCGCACGCCGGTCAAAATCAGTTGTGTGCTCGTGCCGGTCAACCTCGCCATGAGCCTGGTGCTGATCTGGTTCGACAGCATCCGCGAGGCGGCCTTTGCGATCAGTACCTCGACCACGTCGACGCTGACCGTACTCGTTGGCATCATCTTGCTGCAACGACGGTCCGGGACTCGCCTGGCGGTTGGTGCAACGCTCTGGGCGACCACCAGGATGCTCGGCGCAGCGGTCGTCAGCGCCCTGACGGTAGCCGGGCTGCGTCAACTATGGCTGCCCGGCCTGACAAGCGCGGTCGAGATGACGGTGGTGCGGCGGGGGATCGACACGCTCGGCGCGCTGGCGCTCGGCGGTGGGGTGGTCCTGGCGCTGGGC
>JBHHZX010000436.1:0-2187 GCA_046758265.1 Phycisphaerae bacterium | reverse complement strand
GGTGTGGTGGATATCACGCACACCGCTTGGCTGCGCGCGGTTGCCTTGGACGACGTGCGACTCGACGGGCTGTTCCTGGTGCGCGACACGGCCGACACCGTCAGCCGCACGAATCTGCTTCACTCGGAAACGCCGGCGCGGGGACGGAGCATCGAGGTCGGCGTGGCGACGAGCGACCTGTCGCTCGAGGTTGGCGAGTCGGCATTGGTTTGGTTCGAGGCCCGCGATAACCGCGTCTTGCTCGACGGCACGCCCGCGCCGCAAGTTTGCAAGAGCCGCGAGCTCGTCCTGATCCGCATGCCCGAGGCCGTCGCCGAGTCCGTCGGTGATGAAACCGGCCCGGCAGACTTGACGGACCTGGCCGATTCGACCGGCACCACCGAGAGGACCGTGAAGCGTCTCCACGTGCGCGGCGGCGACGAGGGCGACACCGGTGACGCGACCGATGGAACCGGCGACGCCGGCCGACGCCGGGACGAGCCTGACACGACGGGCGGGAAATATCGCAGGGTGCCGGACGGCGGGATCGCCGACGAACCGCCTGACGATGAGCACGAACCGCCCGGGATCCTTGAACCCGAAGACGTCATCGAAACGGATGGCGAGGATGACGCTACGGGGCAAGCCGCCGAAGACGACAGTGCAGTAGGCGAGCAAGACCAGGCCGCGGAGCAGTTCGAAGAGGAATTGCGCCACTTTGGCAAACAGCACGGCGACGAGGCCCGCCAGGTCAACAGGCGGATCGGCAGCCGGCCCGACGACACGGGCTCCGATGACTCGCAATCGGGACAAGGCCAAGCCGGCGAAGGTGGCGAAGACGATTCAGCCGAGGATGATCCGCAGCCGGGCTCGCAGGCCGACCCAAACTCGCACGAAGGGGACGAGCCCCAGCTCGAAGACGCCGCCGAACTTGAAGAGCAACAGCCGCAATCGCAACCGTCCGAGCCCGATCAGGCGGAGCGCGACCAGCCTGAGCAAGAGAGCAAGCTCGAGCAGGAATCCGACGACGCCCAGCCTGCGCGCGACCAACCTGAACAGCCACGCGACGACAAAGGCAGCGAGACGCGTCGGGAAAAACCCGAGCAGTCGGACGCGAAACCGACGCCGAGCGCAGAAGACGAGCAGGAAAGCGACCGGCCGGAAGAGAAGGATGAGGGGTCAAAGCCCGAGCAGGCCGATTCCGACGCGGATGCCGAGCAGTCCCACGCGGGCGAAGAGCAACCCGGACCACCGGACGGTACCAGGCCCGAGCACCAGCCCGCGCAGGAGCCCGACGCCGAACAGGGCGAGCAGGGACGGCGCGATACGCAGGAGCAGCCGGCGCCGGCTGCCGCCGAGCCGGAAGCCGGGCAAGGCGTGCAGGTGATTCCGATGCGGGGCAGGGGCGAAGCGCCCCAGGTCCAGCCACCATCCGAGCCCCACAGGCCCGGAGCCGCAGCGGATGACGAACCGGCCGATTCCCGCCCGCGCTCGGACCTGACGGACACGCTCGAGCTGCTTCGGCGGGGCGAAGAGATCTCTGAGGACGATTTGACGGAGCTGGGTTGGCCGCTGGAGAAGAAGCGCGCGTTTATCCGCGACTTCGAGCGCCTTCGGGAAGCGGCCCGCCGCGCGGGCGTCCTGTCGCAGCTAAGGTGGTGGCGCGCCCATCTGGAGCCAGGCTCCGGCGAACTGACTCCGGGCAGCGGCCTGTCGGAAGAAGTCTCCGTTGGCGTTTCGGGCGGACCGTCGGTGCGCGACGGCCTGGAGCAGATCGCACCGCCGGCCGAGCAGCGCATCGCCCCCGAACTCCGGGCGCTGCTGGAAGCGTACTACCGCTCACTGGCCGAAAAACGCGCCCGAGAGCGTGAACCGAAAGCACCCCCTTCCCCGTGACGTTCGGTTCAACGTTTCTGCATCAACTCCTTTTGGCATTCGACGGCGGCCGGGACGCCGTGTGCCAGTGCTCTGTCAGGCGTCAATTGACGGATGGGTGGCCCATGGCTTCAGCCGTGGGGGACACGAATCAGCCGAGCATTCTGTCCCCCACCTCTAAAGAGGCGGGCCACCCAATCAATGATGGTCCATCGTATCAGGGTTGACGGAGCACTAGGTTCCCGCGCCGTAATTGCTCAGCAGCGTGGCGAGATCGGCCAGGTCAACGCAGCCGCTGTTGTCGAAGTCGGCCGCGGGGTTGTAGTTGGGGTC
>JBHHZX010000435.1:0-2202 GCA_046758265.1 Phycisphaerae bacterium | reverse complement strand
CGATCTCCGTCGGTTTCGATCTCGTTCACCGGGTCGTACGCGAGCAGCCGCCACGTTTTCCACGGCCAGTTGTTGTTCTGCATCTGCACGCCGGTCTCGGGATCGAAAACGATCAGGAAATCGTCGGCGGAAAGGAAATCTTCGCTTGTATCGGTCGCGTCCAGCGTGAACCTGCCGATGGTTCCGTCCAGCACGGCGTCGCCGCTGTCCGTATCGAACAGGGCTTCGCTCGGCGCGACCCACGTGTCGGGCGGGAGCAGTTGCGTCGGGCCGTTTTCGATCCGCTCGAAACGCTCGTCGAGAATGACCAGATCGGGGCGGTTCGGATTCGCCGCCGCCGTGCCCCGGTAGCTGTAGGTGGTCATGACCTGCCGACGGGCCGACGTCGCCGTGGCGGCCGCCTTGTCCAAATGCCACGCGGCGGGGACGAGGCGGACGGCGGTGAGGGCTCGATCGGCGACGGAGATGACCTGGGTGCGCGTCAGTGTGCCGTTGAGCAGTTGGCGCGCCTTGCTGAGCCGCTGCTGGATGGTCATCGCGTTGAACGCCGGCACGCCGATCGCCAAGACCAACGCGATGACGGCGATGACGACGATCATCTCGACGATGGTAAACGCGGCGCGCAGGGGCGCGGACCGGGGACGCGCGGCGAGGGGGCCGCGAACGGTGCGTCTCACGAGCGGTTTGCCCGAACTCCGCAATTCACTTCTCCGAATCGGTTCAGCCGGCGGGGCGCTGATCGCCGTACCGGCTGCTTCGCAACTGTGGCACAGGTTTGTAACCTGTGGTCGCCACCGGTTGAAAACCGGTGCCACAGCAATTGTACGTTCCCCCAGTTGTCCGACCCCGCTGTTTGACGCAACTGCCGGGTTGGCCGGAACTTACCGGCCCAATGAACGTGTTCGCAACCCGAACTGTAACGTCGGACCCTTCGACTTCGCTCAGGGCAAGCCCTGCGACTTCGCTCAGGGCAGGCCTGCGAGTCCGACGGTCTTTCCCACCGGCGCGTTTGTCCCGTCGCGTGCGCTCCGGGCTCTGATTGTCGGCGCCGCGGTCCCGCGCCGGGCTCCACGGCCCGGCGCTACACGGACCGGTCGAGCGCCGGGCTCGGCGGCCCGGCGCTACACGCAGCGCTTATGGCGTCTCGGCATCGCCATCGGGGCGATACGCGTAATCCTCATTCAACCCGACCACGCGGACCCAGCCGTTGGCAGCAGACCCCTGGCTGTTGTCCAATACACCCGTTTGCGCGTTCGAGAGGCGCGCCCACGGCCTCGGCAAGCCTTCAGTGAAAAGCCACTTGTCCGGAGGACTCAGGCGCCTCCTCGCCAGGTCGTCTTGCGCTAACTGCGCCCACGCGTCATAGACCTCGCGCTTGATGCCGCGCGAGCGCAACACCGGCTTGCGCTCCGTAACGGCCCAAGTCGCTGCCGTCGCCCCGGGTGCCAGTCGCCATTCGCACTTGACGTACAGCATGTAATCCAGCGGCACGCCCCAGGCGTCGTGAATGCCGAGCACGTCAACCACGCCCTCGTCGCCCGGCTGCGTGCCCGCGCCTGTGGGATTCACAAAGGCCCGCGCATTGGCATTCAGGGGCTTAAGCTGAGCTTCAGGAATGAGGTTCAGCGAACCCGGGCTGAACACCACCAGGTACGCATACAGCGCGCGGTTATCGTCTAAGCCGTCCGCCTCTTGGCCGGCAAGATCGACCCAGTTGCCGGGCCGACCATTGCTCAAATCGCGCAAGAGACGGTTGGAAAGGGAATCTGGCGGGGGGGTCGGCGGGGTGCTGCCCGGCAACGGATCCGGTTCCACGGCGTGCCGAACGGTATCCTGGTCAGTCGCGTCGCCGGCAAGCTGATACGCCGGGTATTTACCAAAGGTCTTCCGACCTTTTTTGTCGTAGATCGCGCGCAGGGGGTTTTCGGTGGCGAACTGATCGAGCGCCAGCGTGACGTTCTGCATGATCTGCTGGGTGTTGCGGCCTTTCTGCTGGCGGATGGCCTTGCTGGCGATGACCGTAACCAGCGAGATCAGCAGGGCCAGCACGACGATCACCACCAACAGCTCGATCATCGTGAAGCCGCCGGGCCGGCGCAGCTCACCAAGGGTTTTCGGACAGCGCATGGAGGGCCTTCTCCTAGCGATCCTGCAACTCGGCGCCGTTGTGCTCGAAGTTGGCGATGTCGTCGCCGGTTCCAA
>JBHHZX010000434.1:0-2212 GCA_046758265.1 Phycisphaerae bacterium | reverse complement strand
GCAGCAGCGCGCGCTGCTCGACGCGTTTGCAGCAACGCGCAAGCAACTCGGTCCCATTTTGCGACCCAGCGCGGACTTGAAGCTGCGGATGATCAACTCTCTTGCCGACCTGATTCGCGCCCTCCTCATGCCCGACCAGGTTGCCGGGTTCGAGCAGCGCGTTTACGCCTTGCGCCCCGACCTGGTCGATCGTGGGCTCCGGGTCCAGGGGCCGGCCGAATTCGTGCCCGACGAGCCGGCGGCCGACGAACAGATCAAGCCCACGGATGACTAAAGCTTTGCGGAAAGATCTAGGGCGAGGTTGGCCGTCGATTGACCTCGTTCTTGTTGCGCAATAAAAATAAAAAAATACGACGTCGGGCTTACTGACCGACGCCGTACTCGCCGGGCTCCCCGATCCGCGACCGCCTGGCGAGAGCGGCCGCGCGAAACTGTTTGGGCCGCCGGCCCCTAAGTTTCCACGAAGCGCTCCTTGAATTTCCGGTAGGCCTCGCATTTCTCCGGAACCGAGCAGCAGACGTCGCGAATGTGCTCGTAGAACACTCCCTGCTTCAGACCGATGTCTTTCCGCAAGGGGCACTTGAGCATGATCCGCGGCTGCGTCGCACCCGTTCCCGTCAAGAGGGAGCGAATGAAGACCTGATTCTTGCCGGCGTGACACTTCATTTCCTGGTTCAGGCTACGCTCGAGGGTGGACAGATTGGCCCCCTGCTCGTCCGGCGCAATCGGCGGACCGAAGTCCTCCTCGCTCGGCGAAGCCGCTCTCTTACGCAGCTTGTGTTCCGGTTTCGCTTGGGACTTGCGAGGCAAGGCAGACCACATACCAACTCCACCATCCTGATGCGAGCATAACCGTCAAAGACAGCAGATCATTTCAATATCCGCAAAAGCGTTCCCGATCGCCGTCTCTTAGGGATCGCAACCGCGCACGAGCACGGATAAACCCTACTGCGGACAGCGTACTTCCGGGCATGAGCGACAGGAAGTTGCTGCAGGCCCTTCCGTCCGTCTCCCCTGACCTCCGTGTCGTGACAGTTTGGTGAAGCGGGGCGTGACGGACCAACTCGCGTATGATCGACCACGACAACAACGAGTTCGAATGAAGCCGCCGGTCGCCGGGCTCGTCCATCACCAGCGTACCACGCACCAACCACCGATTATAACTGATTCTCCCGCGCGGATGCCAGCCCGTAACCGTCGGGGTGCGCTTGATGCCAACGCCAAGCGGTCGCGATGATCGGCTCGATGTCGGTGTAGCGGGGTTCCCACCCATACTGTCGGCGCAGCTTATCGGAAGCCGCGAACAGTGCCGCTGGGTCCCCGGAGCGGCGCGCGACCGGGTTGGCCGGGATTGCCTGCCCCGTCACGCGCCGCGCCGCCTCGATGACCTCGGTGACGCTGTGGCCGCGACCCGTTCCGACGTTAAACGCCTGCGCCTGGCCTTCGGTCAGCCGCTCGACGGCCCGCAGGTGGGCCTCCGCCAGGTCTTCGACGTGAACGTAATCGCGGATGCAAGTGCCGTCGGGGGTGGGATAGTCGGTCCCGAAAATGCCAAGCGTCTCCCGCCGCCCGAGCGCCACTTGCAGGGCCAGCGGAATGAGGTGGACTTCTGGTCTGTGATCCTCGCCAATCGTGCCGTCCCCGGCCGCCCCGCAGGCGTTGAAGTATCGCAGCGAAACCGATCCCAGGCCCCAGGCGGCCGCCGAATCCCGCAGCAGCCACTCCATGGTCAGCTTCGTCTCGCCGTAGGGGTTGATCGGGTTCTTCGCAAGCTCCTCGGTGATCGGAAGCCGCTCGGGCACACCGTACACCGCGCAGGTGCTGCTGAACACCAGGCGTTTGATTTCGGCGGACTGCATGGCTTCCAGCAGGTGGATGGTGTTGACCACATTGTTGCGGTAGTAAAGCAGCGGTTGCCGTACCGATTCGCCGACGTTCAGGAAGGCGGCGAAGTGCATCACCGCGTCGAAGCGGGTGGGCCGGAGCACCTGGTTGAGCTTCTCGACGTCGGCCAGGTCGCCCTCGATGAACGCGGCCGCGCGATCGACGGCCTGGCGATGGCCGTAGACGAGATTGTCGTAGACGGCCACTTCATGTCCGACCGCAACGAGACGTTTAACACAATGACTGCCGACGTAGCCGGCCCCCCCGGTGACGAAGATTCTCATGCCTTCGGTCCTTCTTGCCGCGCGTCTTCTGGTCCGCCGCCGCC
>JBHHZX010000433.1:0-2222 GCA_046758265.1 Phycisphaerae bacterium | reverse complement strand
GTTGTAGGTGCGGATGCGTTCGCTGCGGTCACCGCTGCCGACCATGTTCTTGCGATCGGAGGCGATCTTCTGGTCCTGCTGCGACTGATAATGCTCAAAGATGCGGGAGCGCAGGATGCGGCGGGCCTTGGCCCGATTCTTGTGCTGGCTCTTCTCGTCGCGCATCGAGACGGTGATACCGGTGGGGGTGTGCTCGAGCTTGATGGCACTGGAAACTTTGTTGACGTTTTGGCCGCCGGGGCCGCTGGCCCGGCTGACGTGCTCGGTCACGTCCTTGTCCCAGTCGATATCGATTTCGACCTCTGGCGGCTCCGGCAGCACCGCCACGGTCGCGGCCGAGGTGTGGATGCGGCCTTGCGACTCGGTCTGCGGCACGCGCTGCACGCGATGTCCGCCGGCTTCGAACCGCAAGTTCAGATATACTTCGTCGCCGGTGATGTTGAGGATCGCCTCTTTCACCCCGCCCAGGTCGGAGGGGGAGACCGCCAGCACCTCGACCTTGAAACCCTTGCGAGCGGCGTAAGCCTTGTACATTTCGAGCAGCTCGGCCGCGAACAGGGCGGCCTCGGCGCCACCAGTCCCGGCCCGAATCTCCAGGATTACGCTGTTGATCGAAGCCTCGTCGCCGGTAACGAGCTTCTCCTTCAGCTCGTCGAGTAGCTCCTCACGCCGTGCCTCTAGCGCCGGCAATTCCGCTCTGGCCAGCTCGCGCAGCTCGTCGTCCGAATGGTCGTCCGCGATGATCTCGTGCGACTCGTTGATCTGATCGGTGACGCGACGATACTCGCGAAACGGCTTGAGGATCTTCTCGAGTGTCCCGTGCTCGCGGGCCAGCTTGACCACCAATGGCCCGTTCACGGCGACGTCGGGCCGGTTCATTTCGGCGGCAACTTCCTCGCCGCGTCTGGCCATCTCCTCGACGCGGGCGATCCAGGGCGGGTCTGGCATTCTCTGAGACATCGTTTTGGTCCGTGCAAGCGCCTTATGCAAACGGGTGGCGCGGGCATCTTGCCCGCGCGCGCACGGGCGCATTCACAAAAAACTACGGCCCGGTCTGCAACCCGAGCCGTAGTCGGAATTCCCCTGGGCGAAGCTACTCCTCGGCTTCGGCTCTGGCCTTGGCCGTGTCTTTCGCTTTGTCTTTCTGGAAGTACTGACCGCCGAATTTCTTTTGGAAGCGCTCCACGCGGCCGGTGGTATCGACGTACTTCTGCTTGCCGGTGTAGAAGGGGTGGCACACGTTGCAGATGTCGACCTTCATCCCTTTGACCGTCGCCCGCGTGACAAAGCTGTTGCCGCAAGCGCAGGTCACCTCGCTCTCAACGTATTCGGGGTGGATGCCCTTTTTCATAATCCACCTTCCCGGGGAGACTTACGCGCCGCCCCGCTTGTCGCTGCTTCATCAAACCTTATATTATGCTCCACGGTGTCCCTCTTGGCAACCCGAAATTCCGCGCGGCTGGTCTGGGGTCGACCGCGCCTTACGGTTACAATCACCTGCCGGGAAAAAGGTTACGCGCCCCGCCGCTGAAGGATGCCGTGCCCGAGACCACCACCAACAACGAAATCGTCCGGCTCGAGCAGGTCGTCAAGATCTACAGCCAGCCTGGCACCAACATCGAGGTGCACGCCCTACGGGGCGTCTCGACCACCATCCGGCAGGTGGAATACGTCGCCATCGTGGGCGCCTCCGGCAGCGGCAAGAGCACGTTGATGAACATCATCGGCTGCCTGGACCGGGTCACCGCGGGGAGCTATCGGCTCTACGGCGAGGATGTTTCGCAGCTCGACGACGACCAGCTCTCCGACGTCCGCGGGCAGCGCATCGGGTTTGTTTTCCAGAACTTCAATCTGATTCCGTCGCAGACCGTCCAGGAGAATCTCGAAACGCCGATGTTCTATCAGGGCGTCTCGGCCCATGCCCGGCGCGCGCAGGCGATCAGGATCGCGGAGCGTGTCGAGCTGACCGATCGGCTGCACCATAGGCCGAATGAGCTGTCCGGCGGCCAACAGCAGCGGGTCGCGATCGCCCGCGCGCTGATGAACGACCCGGTGATGCTGCTGGCCGACGAGCCCACCGGAAACCTCGATAGCCAGACCGGCCAAGTCATCCTGGACGTGCTCGACGAACTGAACAAGGCGGGCATGACAATCGTCATGGTCACGCACGATCCAGACGTCGCCCACCGCTGTACGCGCGTCATCGAGCTCAGGGACGGATT
>JBHHZX010000432.1:0-2225 GCA_046758265.1 Phycisphaerae bacterium | reverse complement strand
GGCCCAGCGCCCTGAATCCTGAACCCCCACCCCTGAACCCCAGATCCTGCCTTACGGGCCCGTCGTTCCGGTGAGGCCGGGCAACGTTGCCAGGGATATATACGCTCGCCTAATCAGCTTCCGGCCCTGCGCCGAATGTGGCCGATCAGAAGCCGTTGTTCCGGTGAATAGTGGCCCCTGGCGTACTCGTCGCAAAAGCCAAAGAAGTCGTCCGTCGGCGCCAGCACGACGAAGACGGGGCACGGCTGTTCGTTCACGAACTGCCGCAACAGGGCATTTCGTAAGCGAAATGTCCGATTCTTGAACTCGCGCCGCAGCCCCTCTTCGCCCGGCTTGTCGTAGTAGATCACGTGAAGGATCTCGTCGCCCACGGCCAACATTAGGACCATGATGTCGTTGGCCGACCCTGCGAACCCCACCTCAAACGCCCCGGTGAGTATCAGGTACCCCTCGCGACCGAAACCCCAATGATCCAGTCGAAACCGCGTGGGTCGGCGATATTGCGTCGCGAACGTCCTCCACTCTCCGAAGGGCATGGCCGCGACGAACTCCACGTCGGTCCACTCTCGCGCGTCCTGCCGGACGGGTACCAGCCAGAACAGCGCCAATCCAAAAAGGACCACCGCTCCGCCGATCAGTGTCGCCCGGATCCTCCTTGTGCGGATGCGCTGCACGTCGCGCGCTCTCTGCACCGCGCCGACGAATTGCGTCGGCGACTCGAAGCGCTGGTCAGCCTCCGGATGACACGCCTGGTTGACGAGACGTACAACCTGCTTGAGCTGGCGCCGGTCGTGCGTCCGGTCGAGGTCGGCCGGCAGTTCGGGGAAGCACGCAGCGGCTTGGCCGCTGATCATCTGGTACAAAACGACGCCGGTCGCGTAGAGGTCGTCCGGCGTGCCTTCCGGGGTACGGTAGCCCGGGGTGCCCGCGTGACCGCTAGCATCGTGCGTGGCCAGCCCCACGTCGGCCAGCTTCAACTCGCCGTCAACGAAAAGGACGTTTTGTGGCTTGATGTCACGATGCGCCAAGCCGTGCCGGTGAAGGTGGTCCACTGCCTGCAACATCGCCGTAACGTGGGAGAGCGCCGCATCGATCGTCATTCGTCCGTCGCGCTCCAGGACACCTGCCAGTGTCATCGGTTCGTAATCCTCGGGGGAGGCGGCGCGCGAGCCGAGCGCATTGTCGGCCGCCTCCATCACGTAGTAGACGGCTTCCGGCGTCTCGCCGACGGTAAGCACCTGAAGCAGGTGCGGATGGCCATGCGAACGCTGCTGATATTGGCGCACGCCCTCCAATTCGACGCGCTGTTTCGCGCTGCCCGCAGCCGGGATCACTTTGACCGCGCGGTAGATTCGCGTGAGGACTTCCTCGGCTACCCACACCTCACCGAATGCGCCCCGACCGACCCGCTTGATCAGCCGGTAGTTTGGGATCTCGATCGCTGTCGCGTTGGCCGCACGGCCCATCGGTCCGCCCCCAGCGCACCTGAAAAGATATGTGTTCCATCCCGAAGAGACGGTATCAGCCTGGCGGCGGGCTTGTCAAGCCTATGGTGGTGTGCGTTGCCGGGTTCCTAGCGACGCGTCGTCGCAGGTCAGCCAACTCCCGGGCGGCGCGCAACTCCGCCAGCCATGCCTCGTTCGCCTCCGCTTCTGCGAGGGCAGCAGCACAAGCCTTACAGTCGGCGACATGCCCTCGGACGGATGCAGCTCGGCGCGGAGACAGTGAGCCATTGATCAGCGCTTCGAAATCCACGGGCTGTACACAGCGTGTCACGCTACACCTCTTGATCAAGGGCTCGCAGCCCCTCGTACTCCTTCCGGGCGCTGCTCAGGACGCGGCTCTTGGCCACGTAAACCGCGCTCTTATCGACACCGAGCATCCGCGATACGTCCTCGGCCGACCGCCCCTTCATTGCGTAGAGATCGAACGCTTGATAGGTCAGCGGTGCGACCCGGGCGCGCACGGCGTCCAGGCATTGGCATGCGAGCGTCCGCTCGATATCGGCGTCGAAGTCCGCGTCGGAAGTCCACGCGGCTGGCTCTGGCGCTGAGCTTTCCGGCGACTCGTGGGCTCGCTGGCGCGCCGCTCGCGCGCGCACTTCGCGCACCTTGTTCATCGCGATACCGAACACCCACGCCCTGAACCGGCCACGCCCCCGGTCGTAGCGGCCCGCCTGGTACGCTTGGAACAGCGCTACGAGCGTTTCCGACAGCACGTCGTCG
>JBHHZX010000431.1:0-2244 GCA_046758265.1 Phycisphaerae bacterium | reverse complement strand
ACGGTGTTGATGGGGTGTGTTCGCGGGACTCGTTTCCGTACCTGACGCCCGTGGAGAAGCGCGTGAGTCGCCAGATCCGTCTGTCCGGGCCGGACATTTCCGACGCAGAGATTGAAGCGGTCACCGCTGTCCTGCGCACGCCCGACCTGAGCCTGGGGCCGAAGCTGGACGAGTTCGAACACGCTTTTGCCGCGCGGCTGAAGGTCAAGCACGCGATCGCCACCAGCAGCGGCACGGCCGCCCTGCACCTGCTGTGGCGGGCGCTTGGTCTCGGCCCCGGCGACGAGGTGATCACCACGCCGTTCTCGTTCATCGCTTCAAGCAACAGTATCCTGTTCGAGGGTGGCCGCGTCGTCTTCGTGGACATTGACCCCGAGACGTGGCAGATCGACGCGGGTCGCATCGAGGCTGCGATCACGCCGAAGACGCGAACGCTGCTGCCAGTTGACGTGTTTGGATCACTGCCGGACATGGACGCCATCCGGTCGATCGCCCGCCAGCATGAGCTGCGCGTGCTGGAAGACTCGTGCGAAGCGCTCGGCGCGACGTACAAAGGCCGGCCGGCCGGCACGCTCGGCGAGGCCGGCACGTTCGGCTTTTATCCGAACAAGCAAATCACGACGGGTGAAGGCGGCATGATCGTCACCAACGACGACGAGATGGCGTTTCTGGCCCGCTCGATGCGCAACCAGGGGCGCGACCCCGGCGCCGGCTGGCTCCAGCATGCGCGGCTTGGCTTCAACTACCGCATCAGCGACATCAACTGCGCCCTTGGTGTCGTGCAGTTGCGCCGCTTGGACGAGATCCTCGCCAAGCGGGCTCAGGTCGCGCGGTGGTATGCGGAGCGTCTGGCCGACGAGTCGCGCATCGCGATGATGAAGGTTCCCGACGACGTACAGATTGCCTGGTTTGTGATGGTCGTGCGGCTGTCGGACGATTATTCGCGGCAGGATCGCGACAATATCCTCGCGAAGCTGGGCGACGCCGGCATCGGGTGCAGCAACTACTTCACCCCGATCCACCTTCAGCCGTTTTACCAGCAGCAGCACGGCTACAAGCCGGGCGATTTTTCGATTACCGAAACGCTGTCGGCCCGCACGCTGGCGTTGCCGTTCCACAACCGCCTCAGCGAAGCCGACGTGGATATGGTGGTCTCGGAGTTGCGAAAGCGGCTGTAGCAGCCGGCCGCCATGTGGGCCGTCCTGCAATGGAGCAGCCGGGCTCCGCCGTGGGCGGACCGCCCGTCCTCATGGTGAACACACCCGCGGCATCCGCTTCGAGGCCCCGAGCTCGCCGGCAGTTTCAGGTTCAGGGGGTCTCCGGCGGCGCCTCTTCTTCGCCTTTCTTCGCCGCTTCGAGCGCCTTCCGGGCTTCCTCGAGCTTCTTGGTCAGGTCGGCCACCACCTTTTGCAGGGCGTCACTGTCTTCCTGTGCCTTGTCGGCCGCAAGTTTCGCCTCGCTGAGGGACCTCTCGTGCGCTGCCTTCAGCTCCGCCAGTGCCTTTTCGGCGCCGGCGGCCTTCTGCTGGGCCGGCTCGAGCTGTGCCTTCATAGCGGCTGCATCTGCCGTGGCCGCGCTAAGCTGCTGCTCGAGCTCGGCGAGTTCGTCGCTCGTCTGGGCGTGCGCCTCTTTTGCAGCCGCCAGCTCCGCCTCTTTTGCTTCCAACGTGGATTTGTTGGACGCCAGTTCACCGTCCAGACGCTCGTTTTCCTGCCTGAGCTCGGCGACCTGCTTTTCGAGATCTGCGATCTGCTTTTCGAGATCCTGGATCTTCTGCTGATTCTGGTTGCAGCCCGCGGCGGCGAGCAGGCCGACCGATAGGACCAGAGCCAACACCTTCTTCGCTGCGTTCATGGGCAATCTCCTCTGAAAGCAAACATCGACGCGGCGCGGCGTGAGCCGCGCAATTCAGTGCGGACGGACACCATCCGCGCGCAAGCTTGCTGAAAAGACCGGCGACGCGTGTGCCCGTGCCAGATTCCGGGAGCGTCGGGCAACCTGCCGGTGACGGACACGGCGCCGAGTTGTCGCCAGTGCGACATGATGGCCCTCCGACTCTTAAACGGCGATTCGCTAAGGACCGCTGCCGAATAACCGGAGCGTCGTCGCTAGCCGTGCGCCACCCAACCGTTGAGCATTGTAGGTGATCGACCCGCGGTCGGAAATACCGGTCGGTCGTGGGGGCGTCCATGCCGCGTCGGCAAGAGAATGTAATGCAGGCGAGGTGACGGAGCGGGTTGCCCG
>JBHHZX010000430.1:0-2273 GCA_046758265.1 Phycisphaerae bacterium | reverse complement strand
TCAGCATGCCCATGCCGCCCATGAGCGCCAAGCCCAACGCGCCGCTCTTGGGGACGCGTTCGGACGTGACGCCGAGCATGGTCGGCCAGAAGTAACAGACGCCGACAGCGAACACAGTTGCCGACAGGAAGGCCATGACGGTGGTTTCCGCGAAACTGAGCCAGTACAGCCCGGCCCCGGACAGCACGGCCGACGCGACCAGAATCCCCGTTGGCGACAATCGGTAGACCACCGGGCCGGCAAAGAAGCGCAGCACGGCCATCAGCCCGCTGATATACGCGAGCACGAGAATGCCGGGGATGCCCCCGGCCTCGAGCACGGCGGGGACCCAGCGGTTCGGGCCGAGCTCCAGCGATGCCGTGATGGCCATGCAGGCCAGCAGAATCAGGAAGAGCGGCCGCAGCAGCGCCCCCTGGACCATGCCGCCGAAGGAGACGCCCGACTGCACGCGCTCGGTGGCCGGGAACTTCTGACCAGCAAAGATCAGGCCGTAGATGACGGTGGGTACGAGGATCAGCGCGAGCTTGACCTGCCAGTTAGTCAGGCCGACCTGGTCGAGCAGGTAGGCAGCCACGCCGCCGATGACGATGCCGCCGGGGAACCAGACGTGGAACTGGTTGAGCTTCTTCGTCTTTTCGTAGGGGTAGATCGTCGCGACGAGAGGATTACAGGCGGCCTCGACCGTCCCGTTGCCGAGCGCAAGGATCAGTGCTCCGAAGAAGAGCATCCAGAACCCGGTCGCGAAGATCATCAGCAGCGTGCCGACGGCGTGACAGAGCAGCGCGAAGCGCAACAGGTTGCGCATGCCCAGCACGTCGCAGAGCGGGCCCAGCACGAAGATCGAAATCGTGAAGCCCCACAGGGCGGCGCCGCCAATCCAACCGACCTGCTCATTGCTGAGGATAAACTGTTCTTTCAACGCCCCCATGCTCGCCCCGACCACGCCGAAGCAGACGGACGTGGCGGTCAGTGCGAAGCAACTACCCACGAACAGTCGTCCTGTGCTCATTGGTCGTTCCTCTCCGCGCCAGCAAGGATAAGAGATGGCGGAGTCGATCCGGTTTGGCGGAATCATAACGGCCAGCGGGTGTTCGGTCGAGTCGGCGGAGTCGGCCAGGGCTGGCGCTTGTGGACCGAAGCGCTGGCGTGACGCGCCGCACGGCTGACGCTACGATGCCGGCCTCTTACAAGCAACTCCTGCAGCAATGAGGGAACGAGACCGATGGACGAACACGCCAACGGAACCGCAGAGGCTTTGGAGTACGCCCCAATCAAGTCGCGTCCCGGGCTTTTGACCGTGCGGCTGTCAATCATGATGTTCATCGAGTTCGCTGTGTGGGGAGCGTGGGCGGTGCTGATCGCGGGGCACATGCGGAATCTGGGCTTCACGGATCCGCAGATCAACTACGTGTACCTCACTACCGCGCTCGGCGCGATGCTCTCCCCGCTGATTGCGGGCTGGATCGCCGATCGCTTTCTGCCAAACCAGCTCTTCACCGGCTGCGTGCATTTGGCAGGGGCGGCACTCATGTTCGTCGCCTGGAAGCAGACCGAGTTCCTTCCGTTGTTCACATGCATCCTCGTGTATGCAGTTTTGTACATGCCCACGATCGCGCTGACCAACGCAATCGCCTTCTATCACATGAAGGACTCGAAGAAGTTCGGGTTCATTCGCGTTTGGGGAACGATCGGCTGGATCGTGATTAGCTGGTTCATGGCTCTGTATCTGCTCGTCTGGGAGGGCTTCTCGTGGGAGACGCAGCTGGGTGGCACTGAGCTGTCGATTAGTTGGGGTGGCCTGTCATCCGAGGTGTCGCACGCCGGTGACTGCCTGTTGATCGTGGTCATTCTCTCGCTGATCATGGCGCTTTATTCCTTCACACTGCCGAACACGCCGCCGAGCAAGGAGGCCAAGAACCCCTACGCGTTTCTGGAGGCGCTCAAGCTCACGTCGAATAAGAACTTCGCTGTGCTATTGGTGATCTCGTTCATCGTCGCGATCGAACTGCCGTTTTACTACAACCTGACGTTCCTGTTTCTCACAGAGCCGGGAACGGGCATTGGGCTGCGCGAGAGTTCGGCCACGCTGGCGATGAGCCTCGGGCAAGTCGCCGAGGTCGTGCTCATGCTCGCATTGGCGCCGGCGATCAAGTACGGCGGGATGCGGATGACGATTTTCCTGGGCATCCTGGCCTGGCCCGTCCGCTATGCCATCTTCGCGATCGGGCAGCCGACCTGGCGTTCCGCGGAGGCGATGCACAGGCGCGGCGGAA
>JBHHZX010000429.1:0-2280 GCA_046758265.1 Phycisphaerae bacterium | reverse complement strand
GCTGAGAAACCTCGCCCAACATCTTGGCCCTGACGGCCGAATCGTGACGACCGAGTACATGCCGCGCACCACGATGCGGACCAACTTCATGCTGGTGCGCAACCGCTACCATTTCGAGCAGGCAATCGCGGCCGTCGGGCTGCGCGTCGTCTCGATTCGGGCGTTCAGTATCTTCGCCAACGACCCGATGGGAATCGATGGGCCGGACGACGGTGTGCGGGCACAGTTCAATCACATTCGCGCCCGCACCCGAAGGCTCTTCAGTTCCAACCTTGACGACGCGACGCGGAAGTTCTTCGTCGATTATCTCGCCGACATCGAGCGAGCGCTGGTCGCGTTTTGCCGCGAGCGAATCGCGGATGTCGATTTGCCGTCGCAGAAGCTGGTCGTGCTGGCGTCGACCTGAGGGACTGAACTGTGAGCGCTCGAACCCGGAAGGGAGCTGATGTCGGCTGCTGAGCTGGTCGCAACCCTACCGGTTCATTACGCCAGCACGCGCCCGGTCGGTGCTGTGTATTTCGCTGCGCGCAGAAAGCGGCCTCATCCCTTCGATTGAAAGGGATGAGGCCCTCGCATCTCGCATGCCCGCACTGGGTTTGGGCATGCGGCCCCGGTCGGCCCCCCTTCCCTTCGGCTCAACGCCGACGCTGCACGGCGAGAACCCCCAGAGCCAGCAGCGCGAAACTGCCACGTTCGGGGATGACGCCGAAGTTGTCGAAATCACCGACGTCGTTGCTCTTGAAGTTGTCGCTCAGAAGCATGACCTCCTCGACGCTTGTGCCGGCAAAGACGTTACTGCGCGAGCCATCTGACCTGCGGCGAGCGTTCGCGGCGCAACTGTCTGAGTGCGTCACAATTGAGGCGGCGCGGACTCGCGCACAACCCGCAGATCGATCGCTTCACCATAACATCCCGAACACACGCGCTATAGCGCAAATTTCCGAAATTTCCAAAATAAAGATTGCGCATCGTTAGCCCGACACCAATCTCGGTGTTTTGGGAGCGCTCACGGTTCCCGGCCCGGCGAGCGCGACTTGGTTATCGGACCGTTTCCGGGCCCGAATCCGCCGCCATCCTCCCGAGGTCGGTGGGGCGGCCTTGAGCAGAACATCCATCGAAAGCGGTTCTCAGTTTGATGTAGCGTCGGGTCTCCGTGCCCGACGCAGTTTCTTGAGGGACGCATCACGGCCGGCACGGAGACCGGCCGCTACATTTTGGTGAAAACCGCTCTATCCGTCACGCAGCGATGGGGAGTGGATTATCAGTGCCGCCATTCTGGTGGCGCTTTGGTGATTAGTTGCCTAGCTCCGTTTAAGCGCCCCTGGGGACCCCTGGCAAGACGTGCCTTACCGTGGCGGCGACCGGACGCCTCATCGGGCTCTGCCCGCTGGTGGCGCTTGGAGGAACGCGCGACGATTTGAGCCCCGAAGGGACGGACGGTCGAGTTCAGCCGTCTCCTCGGGGCTCGGTCCTTGGCCGGCCCCCGCCTAGCCGGATTCACAGCCCTTCTGCGAGAAGGCTGTCGCCGCGCGTCTCGTGATTTCGTCCGGCGTGAGGTCTTCCTCTTGTGCGTCGCGACCGACCAGCTATGCCCGAACGCGTCTTTGAGCTTGCCGTAGCGATCGCCCCAAAACATATCCTGCGCCGGCAGCGTCACGGTGGCCCCGGCGGCGACCGCCTTTTCGATGGCCGCGTCCACGTCCGCGGTGTAGATGTGCAGGGTTACCGGTGAACCGGCCGAGGCCTGCGGCGAGCGGACACCCATGTCCGGGAACTCGTCGCACAGCATCATGATCGAGTCGCCGATCTTCAACTCGGCGTGCATGATCTTTCCGTCCGGGCTGGGCATCCGGGCGACCTCTTCGGCCCCGAACGCTTTCTTGTAGAGGTCGATCGCCCGGCTTCCATCGCGCACGACGATGTGCGGCGTCAGCGTGTGAAACCCTTCCGGAATCGGCTTAACTTTTTCTGCCATCTCAGTGCCCTCGTTCGCCCCCGGTCAGCGGCCCGCAACGGAGGGGGTATAGTCCGGTCGGCAATCTCGCAATCCCCGAGCGCGGTGTGGGGCGGCTTCCCGGTCTGCCGAGGACGGTTTCCAGCCCCGATAGCGTTGCTGTCTCGTCGCGAACGAAAGTTACGTCGCACACCGAGGGCGCTGGTAGGGGCCGCCTGGTCGTATCGTGGACGGGCCGCCAATTCGCCCTTCGCGCCCCCAGTCCATCGTTTCCGTTCTTCCCGCATCTTGACAGACCCTGAGTGGCCGTTGAAAAGCCGGGAGCA
>JBHHZX010000428.1:0-2327 GCA_046758265.1 Phycisphaerae bacterium | reverse complement strand
TTCAGGACTCCTGACCCGTGGTCGGAATCGATGGAACAGATCCTGGCTCGTAGCGCATGACCAACCGAGTTCCGGGATACCTTATGGCGGCTTCGTTGAGCTTCTGGCACAGATGCCGGACGGCCGCGTTGCTGCGCGGATTGGCGAGCCCGTGAAGCCGGACCCGAAGTATCCCTGTGGCTTGGTCCGGCGTGACGTCGGCGGGCGCGCATAGGATCTCGCGCACCAGGGCGCGTCCTTCCTCCTGGGTTCGCCCATAGGCGGGTTCCAGAAGTCCAGCCAGGGCCGTCTCGGCCCGATAGGCCAGCATCTTGATCGTATCGGTGAGGTGTTTGGTTTCCGGGTCCAATTTCACGATCGGCTCGCCCTGAGCCTCGTTCACGGCCACACGTTTCGGCAAGGCACCGATGCGTTTCCTGAGAGCGCGACACTCGTCTCTCAGGGCGCGGATCTGCCGCCCCAGCTTCCCATTGGCGATCTTGAAGCCCCGCGCCGTCGGGCGCCGCGATTCCTCGTTGTCGAAGGCTCGCGCGCCGTATTGCTTCTCCATCTCGTGCAGTTCGCCGCGCATCTTTCTGAGACGCTTCTCCAGTTGCGCACGCTGGGGGTTGGGGATCGTGCGCTGCGGGTCGACCGGCTCGACGCGACGGCTCACCAAGGCGTCCAGGGCGAAGTGTTCGCGCATGTAGCGGAAGAAGTTCTCCTGCCGCCACCTCTCGAACATCCGCCACGCCACCTGCAGCGGCGGCGTCTTCCACCGCGTCGTCACGATGGCCGTCTGCTTGCCGTCGGTGCGTCTCCGCCGGACCTCCCGCATCTTGAAGCCCACCTGCATCCTGACGACCCTCTCGGCCAGTTCGTACGACACCCGACGTCCTTGCACCTGTCCCTCCAGCACGCAGAAAGCCTTACGCGGCCAGGGGCGATAGTGGCCTCGGCGGTAGCTCATCACGTCGAAGCCCGCCTCGTAGAGCTCCTTGAACCACTTCGGGCTCCATCCCTCCCGGTCGAACACCACCGTCACGCGCCTGTTGCCCACCAGGCGGCGCACCTCCGGCAGGATGCGCTCCCTCATCGTCGCCATCAGCCGTTCGTTCGCCTCGCCCGTCAAGAAGAACACCGGCTCCGCGTTCTTGTCGTTGATCCAATAATCTGTCGTGGCCGGCATGCACAATCGGCGCCTGGCCACATGCGTCTTGGTCAGACGGTGCTTCTCACCGTGGTAGGCCCGAACGTGTCCGTCCACGTACAGTATCCCCACGTCCCGAGGCGCCTGCCGGACCCACCGCTCGGCCAACCACGCGCTGAACTGGTTTGCCTGCCTGCGCCCGGCCAACTCGTGGAGCTTGCGTCGGATCGTCTTGGCTTCCGGTGCGCGATCCAACCCCAGCAGGATCCCCAGCTCCCCGGGCGCCTCGAACTGCATGCGCTCCGGGTTCTGGATACGCAAAAGCGCCATGAACGCCAGGCACAAGAGCGTGCTGCGCAGCCCGTAAAACCCGTTGCGAAGACACCCGTAGACCTTCTCGCCAACCTCCAGCAAGCCCAACTCCAACAGTGCCGGCAACGCCAACAGCGCCCCCGCGTTGGCCACCGAAAAGGACGCTTCGAACTCCGGAGCCGCTTCCGTCAGCCTGCCCCGGGCCGCCAGCGCTCGATCCCGCACCCGCGTCGTCCCCACGCCCAGCGGCGCCGCCGCGTTCTGCACGTTGCGCTCCCCGGGTTGGCTGCCTTCTGGCAAGCTTCGCGCCGCAGCCGCGGCGGTGGTGGTGGCTCCCTCGCGCAGCCATCCGCGACCGACCGCGTGCCGGATCGCCCCCTCGCTGACGCCCAAGACCTTCGCCACGGCATTCTTGCAGTGGCCTTCGTCGAGCATCTTCTGCGCCTGCCTCAACACGTCCGCCTTGAGCTTGTGCGGGCCCTTCGGCCCCGACTTCCCATCGAGCAGCCCCGCGACGCCTTGTCCCTTCAACCGTTGCTGGAGCCGGAACAACGTCGTGCGCCCCACGCCCGTCGCGGCCCTCAACTCACTGGGCCTGACCAGACTCAACGCAATCAGCTGCGCCTGGGCCACGCGCCGGCCCACCACGTCATCCTGCCCGTGCGCGAACACCGGAACCCCCCCGGCGAAATAGGCCATCGTCTTGCCATCGTTGAGAAAACTGACCGTCTGGTTGATCTCGATGCCTTCGGCGCGTTGCAGTGGAAGTCGTTTCTGGATGGCCATGGGCGTCCCTCGCTTATGTTCCATGGATTATTACGAACTGCGAGGGATCTGTCAAGCCTCTGCGAGGGAATCACGCCGACAGGTCAGGAGTCCTGAAGTT
>JBHHZX010000427.1:0-2347 GCA_046758265.1 Phycisphaerae bacterium | reverse complement strand
CGGCTGCAACCTCGGCGTCTTCCCGTCGTACTACGAGCCGTGGGGGTACACGCCGCTGGAATGCATCGTACGCGGTATCCCGGCGATCACGAGTGACCTGAGTGGCTTCGGCTCGTATCTGATGGAGCACTTCCCCGACCACGATGCCAACGGCATGTTTGTGGCGCGCCGCCGGCACGTCAGCCTCGAAACTACGGTTTATCAGGTTGCCGGCTGGATGCACACGCTGACGCGAATGTCGCTCCGCGACCGCATCGCCCTGCGGAACCGCGTTGAGCAAAACGCGGATTACTTCGACTGGGCCCGGCTGACGCGATACTACCGGGCGGCGCGCGGCAAGGCCTTTCAGAAGCACTATCCCAATCTGCGCATCCTTCCACCGGAGCGGGAGGGCTGATCGCCGGCGTCATCCCGGGCGAAGCGAGGGATCTGCCTGCGACATGGGGATTGCGTGACACCTGCAACAAGATTCCTCAGTCGTGGCATTCCCTCGGAATGACGGCGTGGCGGCCTACGTGCCGCCATACCCGATCAGGCGGCCGAAGTTCGGCCGTCGAACTTCCAAGTTCTCGCCGGTCATCGTCGGACGTGGGAAACTTCGCACCGCGCCGCGCCGTCGCGTGTAGTGCACGACCCGCGGTTGCGGGTGGTGGAGGCAACGGGCCGTGACCGTTTCGGGCTCGAAGACCAGCTCGAACAGCGAGCCCATCGAGACCTCAAAGCGGTCGCAGGTGTCCAACACCCATTGTTCCGAATCCTTTCCCCGCCACCAGCTGAAGTGCGGCAAGAACAGCGCTGTACGCAGAATCGACAGCAGCGGTGAAGCATGTCCGAATGCCGCCGCACAAGGCTCATCGCGCTCCAGCCACCGCCGCAACCACCGGGCGCTGCGTTCGTTGACCTGATAAAGTTGCTCCGTACGATACCACTCTTTCAGGTCATTATCGATTCGCACCGGCAGGCGCAGAGCCTCCGCGGCCAGGGCGGCACACTGCTGAGCCCGGCCCAGCGGCGAACTGTACAACGTCGCGGGTGAAAAGCGGCGCAGCACCGGGATTACCTGCCGGATCTGCTCGGCACCAAGGCTGGACAGCGGTGGTCCCGGTGGCTCGTCGCCCGGCTTGGGCAGGGAGTAATCGGGCAAACCGTGTCGCACTAATAACAAACGCCGTACCCGCGTCATGCAGTTTTTCCAATCTCGCGTCTGTGTCGTCGTGGGAGCGAATCGGTCGCGTCGCCAGCGAGGCGAATCTGAGCTGATCGCGATCTACGTAGAGCACTCAAAGCCGTCAGTCCCTGCCCGGCCGCCTGGTCGACATTGTCGGCAGCATCTTAATGCCTGGGAGCAAGCGCACGCGCACTTCTTCGATCAGCCGCCGCGGATCGGCGCGGATGGCATCAGCCGGGAGCCGTCCGGCCTTCAGGTCTTCCAACACCTGGCGGAGTCCGCGCGTCATCCGCCGGAACGCGGCCGGCAACTGCGGATCGTAACCGGGCCCGGGGTCGTAGCGCCACCCACCATCGGTCCGCACCAAGCGGGAGTGTCGCACCGGAAGCCGTCCGTCAACCGTGAACGAAACCGTCGCCGTGTCGCCTTCGATCCGCTCCTGGACCAACTCGACGTAGCGACTGAAGACGTCCAGGTGTGCGCCCCATGACGATTGATCGATCGATTGCGACAACCCGAGCGCAAACTCGTTGCGTACGTAGTTGCACAACGTCCGGTTCACGCGCAGGAATTCGTCCACCGCCATCAAGGTCTTGACGACCTGATGGGCTCCTTCGGGCACGATCAGATCGCTCATGGGCTGATACGAGCCAGCGTCGCGGGCCGCAATCAGACGCTCGATCGTCGCCCCCGGCGACCTCTCTGGCACTGCCGCTGACGCAGCACCCGACGGCTGTGTTGCGGCGCGCTCGCAGGCGGTGCACCAAATGACGACGGCGGTCGCGACGGCCAGCAGCCGCGGCCAAGCAGGGCGGGTCGAGCTCTGCGGGGCTGACCGCCGAGCGCGCTGTAGCGTCGGACGTCCCAGTCCGACGTTTTCCCGGCGCCGCCGGCTCCGCGCCGAGCTCGGAGATCGGCTGCTACAGTCCGCGAAGGCATCTGTGGTAAGTGTCAATGGCTACTTCGCCTTTGCCCCACTGGCCGCTTCCAGCTTCAGCGCCGCTGCTGGATCCAGCCGGCACAGCCGTGCGAACACCTCTGTGCTGCGTTTGACGTCTTCCGGAGTCGGTTTCGGCTTCGCCCGCTGCAGGCAGGCGTAAAGATCGCCCAACGCCCGGGCGGCCAGCTCGGGTTCCCATTCCTCCAGTTTATACTGCTTGATGACGTGCTCGAGCCCCT
>JBHHZX010000426.1:0-2349 GCA_046758265.1 Phycisphaerae bacterium | reverse complement strand
ATTTCGAAAACATTTTCGGCAAGCTCGACGAGGAGTGGGTCCAGGAGTTCTTCGACTACATCGCCGGCATTCCCCTCAAAAAGGGCGCAATTGTTGAAGACCCGCGCCGGGCACCCTAGGAAGACATCCAGCGGCGCGGCCGCCGCCTTCCGGCGGGCCCGGGCGGTCGCTGAGAATCGCGGTTGGCGCGGCGAGGCATCGCCGAGCGAGCCGCTTTTTTTCTGTCAGGCGCCTACCTGTGAAAGCCGGTCAACCGAACCGATAATGAGCGCATGCGTGGAAACGTGCGCTCAGCGGTGAAGAAAAGAGCCTCGCAGCCCGCAGGCCCGTTCGCCGTACCCTACTGGGAAGCGACGCGCGAGCCGCTCTATTGCCTGCTGTTTCTGTTCCCGCTGGTGGTGATCTATGAGCTCGGCGCCCTGCTGCTGCGGCCGGAAGCCTGGCCGGAGCAGCGGCTCGTGGCCCAGCGCTTAATTCAACAACTGGCGGCGTGGTTCGGAACGGACGCCGTCTGGGTGCCGGGCGTAGCGCTGCTGGTGACGTTGCTGATCTGGCACTTCTCAAACCGAAAACCGTGGCGCGTCCGCGGACGGGTCCCGCTGCTGATGATCTTTGAGAGCCTGGCGCTGACGTTGCCGCTGTTCGTGCTGGGCAAGTTGGCGCAGCCGACGAGCGGCGGGGGCCCCGGTGCGGCGAGCGTCGAGAGCCTGCGGGTTCAGGTCGTGCTGGCGTTGGGAGCCGGGGTTTACGAGGAGCTCGTCTTTCGGTTCTATCTGATAAGCGGCCTCAGGCGTCTGCTCACGGGCGCGTGTCACGTGCCGAAGCAGGTGGCGACCTTGGCGGCGCTCGTAGCGGCGGCCCTGCTCTTCGCGGCCTGCCACCTGCAACCGATCGGCTCGGAGACCTTTGCGTGGCCGCTGTTCCTGATGCTCACCGCCGCCGGGGGTTACCTCTCGATCATATTCGTCCTCCGCGGATTGGGGGTCTCGACCGGCTGCCACGCGGCCTTCAACTTGATCTCGCTGGCCCTGAGCACCGGATAAGCGTCGCGTCGTGTCGCGGCTGAGAGAGGGCAAGTGGGGATGGGGGTTTCGGGCTACGGTTTCTGGAATCGCGGCGAGACGGCGACGTAGGGGCGGCCAAGCAGCCGCTTGAAGAGGATGACCTCGCCCATGTCGTTTCCTTCGTGGAGATGACCCAGGTACTGAAGGAGATAGCCAACCCCCAGCAGGACCGCCGGCCGCCACCACAGGTCCCAGCGCCACAGAACGAGCTGATAGCCCGCGAGCAGCAGCGCGAGGACCGTCAGCGGCATGCCGAGCACGTGCAGCCAGAACGAGACGCCGCTCTGGTGCCGTTCGAGCCAGTTTGCGAGCCAGGCTGGCGGTTTCCCCTTCACCCTGCCGATCTTAGCGTAGCGACCGCAACCGGCAAGAATTGCACGTCGGTCACGAGCCGCCCCGCGCCCCACCGATAAGAAAGACTGCGGAGGATCGCCATGATCGTGACACTTGACGGCGAGCGTGTGACCGGGCCCTTTCCCGCCGGCGGCACGCTGCAGGCGTTGATCGACCAGGTCCGCGCGGCGCATCTGGGCGACCGGCTGGTCGTCTCGGTGGCGGTGGAGGGGCAACCGCTGCTGGACCGGGAACTCAGCCAGCGTCTGGAAGGTCCGCTCGATGGGGTCGAACAGGTCGATTTGACCTCCGCTGATCGCTGGCAACTGGCGGCCGACTCGCTTCGTGAAGTCGCCGAGCGCCTCAGTGAAGCCGGCAACCAGCAGGCCGCGGTTGCCGAGCAACTGCACGCGGGGAATGTGTCCGAAGCGGTAAAGCTTTTCGGCGGATTCCTGGAGACCTGGCAGGTCTGTCAGCGGACGATCTTGGAGTGTTCCCGCCTGCTGGATCAGGACCTGACCGCGGTAGAATGTAGTGGTCGACCGGTTCGCGAGCACCTGGACGGTCTGGCCGACAAGCTGCGCGAGCTCCGCGACACGTTCGAGGCCCGCGACATGGTGCTGCTGGCCGACCAGGTTCAGTACGAAATGCCGGACATCTGTCAGGTCTGGCAGGGCATCCTGAACGAATTGGCGACCAATCTCGCCGCCCGCGCCGGTGGCCCCCAGGCCGGGGCGCCGGCGTCGTAGACCCGCGGCCCCGCTGGTGTTTTCAATGCAAGAGCCGCAGGCTTTAGCCTGCGCGGTTGTCCGCGCAGGCTGAAGCCTGCGGCTCGAAATGTGGGAACTGTTTCTTCATCGCCACGTCTAACTCTCACGGGTACACTTACCACTAGCGGCGCTCCCTGCGTTCCAAGGGCGTGGGGACCAGTTTGGCCTAGGTGTCATTCCTA
>JBHHZX010000425.1:0-2368 GCA_046758265.1 Phycisphaerae bacterium | reverse complement strand
GTTGGCAGAGCAGCTGACTCTTAATCAGCGGGTCCGGGGTTCGAGTCCCTGGCGGGGCATCGCAAGGCAGCGGGCGACAATCGGTGTTGTCCGCTGCCGCTCTTTTTGCTGAAAGAACTCGCAGATGGGGGGAGCTCGCCGACGTCTGGCCGATCGGTAAGCAAGCCGCAGGATCGACGACACCGCGTTGCGCAGCACTCGTTTACTCGGGCACCCTGGGGTTAAGTTCGCGGAGCGGGTCGCTAAGCCGCCCGGCCGGTTGCAGAGAGCCGCCCGGATCGTAGATAATGGGGTCGTCGGGGTCCAGCTCCTGGAAGGCCCAGCACGCTCGCCGACGCCGGCAGCACATGTCGATATGCGGCGGCCAAGCTCGCGAGCAACGCGGCCGGTTAGCGTGTGCGATTAAACCGACCGCGCCGGTACCAGCACGGCGGCAAGAAGTGGAGGTGACAACGTGGCAACGGAAGATATCGTCAGGTGGCTGCGCGGCGAACATGACGATATGCACGAGTCTGCCGACCGCTTGCGCGAGCGGGTCGTAAAGTCGCCACCCGGGGACCGGCGAAGATGGATCGAGGAGCTACGAACGGGCTTTGACGACTTCGCAGATTGCTTTCGCCGGCGGATCGCCAATGAGGAAAAGGACGGCTATTTGAAGCCGGTGGTCGACACCCGGCCATCGTTGCGGACGTCTGTGGAGTTGCTCAAACGCGAGCACGTGGAGCTGACGCGCATATTGGACGGCGTCCAACGCGCTGTACATCGGCTCTCGCCGAAGGACAACTTGCTGCTTCGCGACTGCCGCAAGCGGATTGAAGACCTGCTGTGTTGGGTCGAGCGGCACGAGGAACATGAGAATCATATGGTGCTCTACGTGCTCGCGGCGAATTCTGGAGAGAAGCCGTGAGTCGGATTGCCGCCAGCCGCGCGGCAGAGACGGCGCCGGCGTGTAGCCCATGGTCAGCGCAGCGACGAGCGCTGGGCCAGGCCGAGCGCTGGGCAGACCGCGAGCCGCCTGGGCAGGCAGGTGCGCCGGCGAGATGCCGAACGATCGGCGAGTTAACCGGGCAGGCGGCCCGCGCCACGGCGCTTATCGCGCTGTGCAGTGGCGACATTGACCTAATGAGACTGACCCGGAATGGTTGCCGGGGTGGAAGGTAACACGATGCAGACGGACGATTTATCCACTTGGATGCTCGACGAGCATGCCAAGATCCATGAGCTGAGCGACGCGCTCCGGGAAAAGGTCGTGGCGCCGCCGCGTGGGGACCGCGCACAATGGGTCGCGGACCTGCGCAGTTCCTTTGACGACTTTTCAGAGCACCTGCAGCAGCACCTGACGATGGAGGAGAAAGGCGGCTATCTGTCGCAGGTGGTGGAGTTGCGACCCACGCTGTCGGAAGCGGTGGACATCATCAAACATGAGCACGAAGAACTGAGCCAGATCCTCAGTGACTTGCGCGCCGCGCTGGGTGAGCTCGCGCCCACCGATGTCCTGCTGCTTCGGGACTGCTGCAAGCGCGTGCAACACTTCCTGTCGTGGCTCGAGCGACACGAGGAGCATGAAAACCACCTCGTGCTCTACGCCTTCACGCAGGACATCGGAACGCCGGAGTAAGATCACCTGCCTCGAAAGAGCCTGTGGCTGAGGCTGCCGGCTTGGGCCATGGTGGGCGGGCCGCCGCCGAGTTGCGCAGGGATCGCCTCTGCGCAGCCCGCGCCTACCCAGCCTGGTAATGGACCGGCCGGTATTGCGGCTCGGGAATCGGTTTCCCGGCCGCCCGGGCGGCCTCCAGCCACGCCTGTTTCGCTTCGAGCACTTCGCGCAGGGCCTCTTCCGGCGTCGCCCCCAGGGCCGAGCAGGCTTCGAGGTCCGGGATATCCGCGACGTACGCCTGGTCTTCTTCGCTGAAGAACACGTTGATGTGGTAATCTTTCATTCCCGGTCCTCTAGGTGCAGATTATACCGCTCGGTTAGCTTGAGAGACTGGCGAATGCGATGCGCCTTAAACGGCTGCCACTGTTGTGTCAGCAGTGCCCGACTACAGCAACCTAGCCGTACCTGCTGCACTGCTCGCAGAGGAGTGGCACCCGGCGGGTTCATACTGGTCCCGCTCGGTGTAGTGAACCGCCCTACAGTTTCTCTTCAATCCATTTCCGGCCGGCTTCGAGGGCGTCGGGGATTTTGGTGGGGTCTTTGCCGCCGGCTTGGGCCATGGTGGGCGGGCCGCCGCCGCGGCCCTCGATCAGCGGCGCGACGTGCTTGATCAGGTCGCCGGCCTTGAGGCCACGTTTGACCAGGTCGTTGCTCATGGCGGCCAGCAGCAGGGCCTTGCCTCGGTCCCTCGCTTGCGCTTCGGGCTCGGAT
>JBHHZX010000424.1:0-2386 GCA_046758265.1 Phycisphaerae bacterium | reverse complement strand
TTACGGATGCTGACCGCCGCGTCCTCCCGTTGGAACCTCACGTATAGCTCACCCGCGGGCCCACCGAGGATCTCCAGTGGAGCGACCGGCGCGGGGTTGTCCGCCGCGACGAACGTCAGGTGCAGTCCCTCGATCTTCGCGGGTCCGTGTCTAAAACCGGGAAACCTCGCAAAAGCGATGCGCGTTTCCGTGGCGGACGGACCTACGATCTCGACCTCGATCGCCGGGTTGACCGGCCGGTCCGAGGCGTTGCTGAGCCGGTTGTCCTGTCCGACCATGGCGTGGGGCAAGTAGCGCAGCACGCGGACGGTGTAGCTCGTGTCCCCCAGCGGTACGGCCTCATCCGTACAGTCCTCGAGCGGCACCTCGAACGTTTCGTCCGCGTAGGTTACCTTGACCGTGCCGGTCGAAGTGGCTGGGCTGGCCGTTTGCCCACTCACAAGCCGGGCCAGTTCCGCCCGGTCAGAGACCATGCGATACACGATGCTCACGTGTCCCACCGTCGCCGCGTGGTCCGCGAATACCCAGGTGGGGTCCTCCCGGCCGGACGGCGACAGCGCAACCTCGACTGCGGGTGGCAAATGCGGGTCGTGGTCCTCCAGCACCCGCCGCGACCAAACGCTGTCCGGCAGGTAACGCTCGACAATGACCCGCGCGTCACCCAGGATCAGGTCGGGCGTCTTCGGATGGTCGCTTGCGCGGAATCCGCGGAAGACCCGCGTGTCGAGAGCAACGCTGGACCGAGTCTGGTCACGCTGATTGACGATCGTCAGCGTGTCCTGCGGAACGTTGAAGTGGCGGACGGTTTGCCCCTCGGCGATCCCCACTTGCCCCTCCACGCCGAAAGACGCGCTGATCCATGCCCCGGCCAAGACCACAATGACCGCCGCATGCGTCAGCACGAATCCGGCCTGCCGTTTCGAAAACGGATACCGCAGGAACACAGCGGCGGCGGCGCTGAGACACAGCAGGACGAGGAGGGCCTCGAACCACCAGGACCGATAGAATGTCGCCAAGGCCCGTTCCGCCCCGTGCAGCGACTCGAAGACCGTGGCGCACGCCATCGCCACGAGCAGCAACATCACCAGCACGGCTGCAAACCACAGCGACCCGGCTGTGCGGAGAACTGAGCGTAGTGCGTTCATCGACCTATCGTGTGCCGCGTCTTTTCCGTCGCAAACCCGCGCTGTGCTCGCCGCCTGTAGAATCCGATCAGCTTATTGTAGCATCGGCGTCTGGGGGAGCCGCGGCCCGTTGGGAGCGCGCGGCGCAGGCTGCGAACCGCCCAAACTCGCCCCCGCTTCTCGTTCCTGAGAAGGGTCCCTTTCCGCCGTCCAGAGGGTAGCAACGACCGGCCCGACAAGCCAGCGACCGTGCCCGGCGACACTTGCGGTCGCAGCGCACATCAGCGCCCCAGGTCGGGTCCTGTCTTTGCCGAGACGAGCACGGGTTACCGGAGCCGGGCGCGGTCAGGTCCGCCGGTTACTTCAGACGGAACGTGCCGCGTGAAACCTTGGCGACATTGGGCATCTGGCTCATCGCGATGCCCACGCTCTTGGCCAGTGTTTTGTTCTTTGACCGGAAACCCGCCTTCCGCACAGCGACGGTGACGTCCTTGACCGCCATCGCGCCGCCGAAACTGCGCAGCACGCGATCGATGTAGAATTTGAGCGAGCCGCGGCGCGGCCCGGCACCGCCGCGCCCGCGCGCGGGCCGGCCGACGGGCGCGCGTGTGGCGGCTCCCACGGCGGCCAATGCCTGGTCGATCGCGTCAATCTGCGAAGCGACGTGGGCGCGCTCAGCGAGCAGAGTATTCCGATAGGCGTGCATTTGCCGCAGCAAAGGCGCCGCCCCTCCGGCCGCTACTTGCCGGACTCGTTTCGCCGGGCCGCCGACACGTCTGCGCATTTTCCTCACGGCATGTTTCGCGCGTCTCTTCTTGGCGGTTTTCTTCTTCTTCGCTGCGTGCATCGTGTTCCGGTGCCGCGCCAAATGGGCTGCCATTGAAAACGTGCGGTCACATTTCACACACTTGAAAGGGCGGACTTTGAGTTTGGCCATGTCTAATCTCCCTGTTAATTACCGCGCCGACGAGACTCTTGGGAATTTATATACCATTTTCCAGATTTGTGCAATTGCCTGGCGGAAAACTCTTGAAACGGTCACCACTGGAGATATGTGTAAGGGCGGCGAACGTTATTTCGGCCCGGCCCACCCATGGAAGGCAAATCCATTGATCCACAGCGCCGAATCTAACTTGTCTGGCCACGTACTTGGAACCAACGAGCGGCCTTACGGGCAGGTTGTCCCGTAGACGCTCAGCAGTCCAGCCAGGTCGGTCAGGTCCACGTCGCCGTCACCGTCGAGGTCGCCGTCTTCGCGACTC
>JBHHZX010000423.1:0-2390 GCA_046758265.1 Phycisphaerae bacterium | reverse complement strand
CTGCTGGCGTGGAGCGTCGCGTTCATGACCGTGCCGGGCGTCAGCGCCCTGGTGTCGCTGCTTTTGCTCACCTTGGCGGGGCTGGCCTGGCCGTGGGCGTGGCTGGCGCTGCCGGCGCTGTTGGCATACTTTTTCCGACACGGGTGGCAAGCCCTGGGCGCGACAGTGGGTTTGTTGGGCGGAGCGGCGGCGGTGCTGGTCGGAACGACCGCGCTGGTGGCGCCGACTTTGCCCCGGCAGGACGGCGCGTTCGCCGATGCGGGGATCACGCCGACCTACGCGGCGCGGCTGTCCAACGACCGCACGGTGATCATCGAGCGTTACAGGCCGAACGAAACCACCGAGCCGACGTTCAAGTCGTGGATGTGGAAGCCGCTGCTCAACCGCGAGGATGCGCGACTCGGTTCAACTCGCGCCCGACTGGCATTGCCGAACGGTGTCGACGCCGGCTCGATCATGTATCGCGATATCCTGGCGAGCGGCGCGGTGCGGGGCACGTTGCAGGAAGACTACCGCGCGGCGCTGGCGCAAGAGCCGCGCGTGGCGCGGACCTGGGCGTCGTTGCGAACATTGTTGGAAGCGACTTGGAAGCCGGCGGTGGACCGCGCCAGACCGATGACCGGCGTTTGGGACCTGTGGGCTGCGGCGCAGCCGGGCGCAGCCGGGCGTTGGGCCGCGATTCGCCGCACCGGAAAGATTGCGGTCGGTTTGGTGTCGTTACTGGTGGCGTTCCTGTTGATCCGGGGAGAACGGAAGCAGCTACACCAGTTGGTCGGGGGGTTGTTGGTGGTATCGGCCGCGACTCTGCTGATCAGCGAGCTGGGGGCGGCGACGAACTGGATCTGGCTGATGCCGACCGCGTTGGCGGCGCTAGCGGCCAAGGGCGGGCCTGCTGCGGTAGCTACGCCGCCGCCGCCCGCGAGTGGGCTTGCGCCCTTCGAGCATGGGGCGGCGCCGCGAATCACGGTGGAGAATTGACCGGCGTCGCTGGGCGCGGTATTCATGCCCCATGAGGCCGCGCGAAGTGATTGCCATTCTCGATTTCGGCAGTCAATACTCGCAACTGATCGCGCGCCGCGTGCGCGAGAATCACGTTTATAGCGAGCTGCTGGCGCCGCAGACGGCGCTGGAAAAAATCCGCGAACTGGGGGCGCGCGGCATCATCCTTTCCGGTGGGCCGGCCAGCGTGTACGCCGAGGACGCCCCGCGTTGTGATCCGCGTCTCTTCGATCTGGGCGTCCCGGTGCTCGGCATCTGCTATGGAATGCAGATTGCTTGCGACCTGCTGGGCGGGAATGTTGAGGCCAGCAAGGCCCGCGAGTACGGACGCGTGCGACTCCACGTGCGACGGCCGGAGGGCGTGCTGGCGCATCTGCCGCGGGAAACTTCCGTGTGGATGAGTCACGGCGACGTGGTCACCGCGGTGGGCGGCGAGTTCGAGAGTCTCGCGACTACCGAGCACTGCCCATTCGCCGCCGTGCGGCACAAGCGCCGGCCGGTGTTCGGCGTGCAGTTTCACCCCGAGGTGACGCATACGCCGCTGGGGCGGCAGATCATTCGCAACTTCATCTACCAGGTTTGCGGGTGTGCCGGCGACTGGAAAGTGGCCAACGTCATCGACGCGATGCTCGGCGACATTCAGCAGCGGGTCGGGCCGGAGGATCGCCTGATCTGCGGACTGTCGGGCGGCGTGGACAGCGGGGTGGTCGCCGCCCTGGTTCACCGCGCGATCGGCGACCGGCTGGTTTGCATCTTCGTGAACAATGGGCTACTGCGGCGGAAGGACGAAGAGCTGGTCGAGGCGACATTTCATGATCATTTCGGGATGCACTTGCGCGTCGCGGACGCCCGCGCACGCTTCCTGCACGCGCTGGCCGGCGTGACCGATCCGCAGAAGAAGCGGCGAATCATCGGGCGCGAGTTCATCGAGGTATTCAAGCAGGAAGCACGCGCGATCGAGGGGGCGCGGTTTCTGGCGCAGGGAACGATCTACCCGGACGTGATCGAGTCGGGGCACGGACCGACCGGCCACGCCGCGGTGATCAAGTCGCATCACAACGTCGGCGCGCTGCCAAAGGAGCTGGGGTTCGAGCTGATCGAGCCGCTGCGGACGCTGTTCAAGGACGAGGTGCGCCAGGTCGGCGAGGCGTTGGGGCTGCCGGAAGACCTGGTCTGGCGCCATCCGTTTCCCGGGCCAGGGCTGGCGGTGCGGATTTCCGGTGAAGTGACCCCCGAGCGGCTCGAACTGCTGCGGTCGGCGGATGAGATTCTGCTGGAAGAACTGACGGCCGCGGGGTGGTATCGCAAGGTGGCCCAGGCGTTCGCCGTGCTGGTTCCGGTCGCGAGCGTCGGCGTGAGGATGATCTCGACCCGCTGGGTCCCCGGCACCG
>JBHHZX010000422.1:0-2395 GCA_046758265.1 Phycisphaerae bacterium | reverse complement strand
AACGAAAGCCGCTCCCACCGCCGTCAACTAGCCTCGCTCACGACCGCGGCTGCTTTGTTGCTGGGCCTGCCCGGCGCGGTGCGCGCGGACGATTCGCTCGCGCAGTTCGTACCGGCGGAAGTCGGTCTTTTTGTCGAAGTGCGCGGCGCCGGTGATTTGCTGACCGCGCTGACCGAACCGCAAGTCTGGACCACGCTGGCCGAGCTCGCCGGTCAACCCGCACAACCGGAAGACGTAGACAAATGGCGCCGGCGCATCCGCCGGGCGGTCAAGATGAATCCCGACGAGGCGATTCGCGTTCTCTTTTCGCGAGGCGTGGCGTTCGTCGGCGAGGGCCCCGGCCGCTCACAGGACGCAGTCGTGCTGTGTCGACCCGCGCAGAACGTTTCCACCGAGGAGCTGCTCAAACGTTGGGGCGCACAGCGACTGCCCCAACCCCCACGCCCCCCCACCTACCGCCTGTACAGCAACATCGGCGTCGCCGAGCATAAGGGACTGTTTTTCTTTGGCGATCTGCTGCCGCCCGAGGGATTCTTCCAGCGGATGCAGCACTTCGCGGCCGACGCGCGGTCCCAGTCGCTCGCTGACGATCCGATCTACAAAAAGTTGCTCGCACGCGTGCCGGAACGCCCCGACGGCGTCTTGTTCGCGCGGCTCACGCAGGCCTCCCTGCCCACGGTCCCGGGCGTGCCGCCGGGCACACAGCCGAGCACTCAACCGGCTTTGCGTCCGGCATTACCCGATTTGCGGGCACCGTTCCTCAACGCCGAGAACGTCCTGCTCGCCCTGCACCGCGACGGTCCGCTGCTGCATTTCACTGCGGTCGGCGATGCCACTGGGAACAATAGGCCGACCCCAGCCGGCGCGGCGCAACTGGTTGAAAAGCTGCCGGCGCGCACGCTGTTGGCCTGGGAAGGACGCGTTGACTACTCGGAGTTGGCGGAAACGCTCAAGCAGGTGCCCGAGCAGAATCCGATCCGGACCGTGTTCCAGCTTCAGGAGCAGATCGAATCGCTGGATCGGTTCGTGCAAGCGCTGGGTGGCGACACGTGCCTGGCGGTTGGTCCGGTTTTCCCCGCACAGCGTTCGCCGGGCGCGCCGCCGCTGCCGGCCGCGGCCCTGCTCATCGGCACACGCGACCCGGCGGTAGCCGGCAGCGAAGTGCGAAATGTGGTCAATGCCGGCATCGCCGCCTATTCCGTGTTCGCCTTCACGCGCGGCCTGCCGCTGCTACTGCCCATTCGCGAAAGTCGGCTCAGCGACACGCCGGCGTTCGTGCTTGACCTGAGCCCGCTTCTGAAACCGACCGCAAGAGCAGCGATCGGAGAGGTGCACCTGTGTTGGGCGATGCACGACCATGTGCTGATTATCGCGTCCCACCTGGACTGGCTGCGGCAGATCATCGCCGCACGTGAGGGGGCGGCCAATCTGTCCAAAGTCGTAGAGCTGTCGCGGGCAAGACCGACGTCAAGCAGCACGAATGCCATCGTGATCCAGAGCGGCCCGATCTCGGACATCGGCGCACTCTGGCTCAAGTACCTCAGGCGCACAAAGCCCGAGGTCTTCGACGAGCGCTGGTGGCGCAGCCGCCAACCCGGGGGCGGCGACGTCCGGCTCGGCATCAACGTCACCCCCGACCCAGCCAATCAGCGGCTCCGCATCGAGCAAGTCTTCGAAAACCAACCGGCCTACGGGCGTCTCAAGCCGGGCGATTTCATCGTCGGCTACGACAACAGGCGGTTCGCGACCGATGATCTCATTTCCGAGATCCGCACTGCAATTCAGGAAAGACCGAACGCCCGCTGGATGGAATTGCTGATCGAGCGCAAAGGCCCGGCGCGGCAGATGCGCTTGCCGCTGCCGTTCATTGATCCCGTGCAGGTTCTGAAGCGCGTGATCGCGATCGGGAAGATCGCGCAGCGCAGCGTTTACCACGATGACTACGTGGACGCCGCCGGCCCGCGCGGCTTCTTGACGATCGAGTTGCGCACCAGCGAAAAGCCGTTGTTCCAGTTTTCGGCGCCCACCTCGGGCCCGAGTCGGTCGACAACGCGTCACCCGAGCGGAAACGTGGATTGACAACCCAACCGACAAGCCGCACCAAGACGTTCCTTGACCGCGGCACCATCGAAAAAAGCGGCTCGCCCACATCAGAAAAGTGATGGAGCAGAAGCTGGCGGTCAGACCCTGCCCCGGGCGGGCACGCCTGCGCGCGCCAACCACCGGAATCCGCCGCAGGCGGGCCACTGCGGGGGTCTATCGACGCTGGCGTCGTCGCGATTCATGCCGTTCCTGTTTACGCGATGGCCGGAGTCCGGTTCAATCATCAGCGGGCGTGTCCCGCCCTTCCTGAGTGGGGGGCCGAATTGACACGACAAGGACGGCGTGCACTCGG
>JBHHZX010000421.1:0-2428 GCA_046758265.1 Phycisphaerae bacterium | reverse complement strand
CAGCCGCAGGGCGTCGTAGGCCACCTGCACGCACTTGCCGACGCCGGAGCAGTTCGAGTGAATCTCCATCTCCGCACAGGACTCGATGCCGAGTCGCTCCTGAAGCAGGGTGGAGGTTGGCGGCGTGGTCGTGTCGTAGCTGGAGCTCGAAAGCAGCAGCAGATCCACGTCGGTTGGCTTTTTGCCGGCCATCGCCAGCGCGCATCGCGCAGCTTCCTCGCTCAGCGAGGCGATCGTATGCGTCAGGGCGTGCGTCTCAGGATCGATGGCGAAATGGCGCGCCTTTACCCCGCCGGTTTCGAGCATGCGGCGGCCCACGGTTCGGACAAAGGCCTGCACTTTCCGCGGCGCCTCGGTCAAGTGGCCGAGCACGTCATCGATGCGATCGTTAGGAACCGGGTCGTTCGGCAGGAACGAACCCGTCCCCACCACACAAACGCGCTGCAACGTCTGACTCATGAAAGCTCTCTGCGACCAGCTTTGGCTGGCATTGCTCTCTTCGCCTGTAATGAAAAGGCATGTCCAGAAAGACCATAGTCTCCCATGCTTCGGATCGTGTCAACCGATCGCGAGTGTCCTGCCCAGGCCGGCCTCCGCGCCGGTCAGCGCCGGTGCTGGTAACCTGCCTCATGCCGGCAGCTTGTAGCTCGAGTGCCGCGGCCTCGGGTTGTCCGAGTCGCTTATGCTGTTTACCCTGTTGGGCGAAACGTGCTGACTGTGCCTCAACGGGAAAGCCATACAACCAGCGGGCTGGGTGCCACAGCGCCCGGGCTGCGAACGTCATTCGTGGTCGGTCCCCCCCGCAGCGGAACCACGCTGCTGGCCTATCTGCTGGCCGGGGGCGAAGGCGTCTTGTCGCTCAGCGAGCCCTTCTTGGCGCACGCCGTGCAGCCGGACTGGAGGCTGCAACGTTTTTTCCACGTTTATCAGCGGGCCGCGGGCTTGCGACGCCGCCGGCCGCCCCGTCGCGGCAACATTGAGCGGTTCGCGCGTTTCTTGTGCCGGATGGCGGCGGAGAACGGGTTCCGCCACCTGGTGATCAAGGAGACATACCGCCGGAGCGCCCGGAACGCGGATTGGCATAGCGAACCGCTGCTCGACCGACTGGTGAGAGGGAAGGAATCGGTCATCGCGTTGATTCGACACCCCTGCGACGTCGTCGCCTCTTCGATCGGGCTGTGCCGCTGGTTAACCCGGCCGCGTGGCTGGCTGGTCCGCCTCCGCTGGCCTAATTTCCCGACGTTCCGCAATACGACCGCGGTCGTTTGCTGGGCCGCCGAGAACTGGGCGAGGTACGTCAATTGGGTCCAGCAGCGCGACCTGTGCCTCGTACGCTACGAAGACCTCGTGCGCGAGCCGGGGCGGCAGCTCGAAGCCCTCTGTCGCCACTTCGGAATGGGGTTTCAGGAGAGCATGCTCGATTACGCTCGCACCCGGGTCGCTTTCGGCGGTCTGGGCGATTGGGGCGTCTTAAAGACGCCGCGGCCGGTCGATCAGAAATCGATCGGACACGGGCGGCGGTTGACCGCCGAGCAGCGCCGTCTGGTGCGCGCGGCCTGCCAGCACGCCGCGCGGGGCTTCGACTACACGTTTTAAGAGTCGACCGGCTCGAAGCCTCGGTTGGGCCCGGCAGGTCCGTGCGGACTGATCAGCGCCGCGTACCGGGCGCGGTACAAACGGGAGTGGATGGGAATCGAACCCACCAGAGACTGCGGGTGCAGCCCCTCCTTGGTTTTGAAGACCAGGGGACCCACCAGGTGTCCGGTCACTCCCACGGATATGGTGTGCAACGGCGGCACGGAATGCAAGGCCTGATGCCGCCGCCGGGCACGTGAGCCGAGAGCGGTCCGTGCCGAAGCGCGCATCTGGCGGGCGGCGAGCTCCGGCGCAGTGCTGGGGCGTCTGCTTTGGATTGTCGCTGACTATTGGATATGCTAATATCTTTGTCGGTAGGCTGAAATCTTCGCCCATCAGAGCGAGAACACCGGTGAAAGTGCTGTGGGCCATCTTGGCGTTGCTTGTGATTATCGGCTCTGGGATTTGGGTGTTCGGTTTTTACCAGTCGCAGCCGAAGCCCGGGGCGGTTGTTGCGCATCGGGCTCCGGTTGCGTGCGCGGCCTGCGGCAAAGCCTACGTCACAATGCTCAGCGACCAGCCGGCCAAGTGCCACTACTGCGACGAGCCGGCCGTTTGGCGGGCGAAGATGTGCGCACAGTGTGAGGCAATCATCCCGATCGTAAAGGATTCATCATTCCGTGCTGAGCCGAAGCCGCAGCGCTGTCCCCAGTGCGGCGGCACGCGCTTAAAGGAGGTACCCGCCGATGCTCTCCAAGAGCCTTAGCGACCGTAACAAAACCCAAAGAGCCGCGGACTGCAGTCCGCGCGGCGCCGCGCCGGCTGGAGCCGGCGGCTCTGCACGAGGCGTGTT
>JBHHZX010000420.1:0-2429 GCA_046758265.1 Phycisphaerae bacterium | reverse complement strand
ACCGCCTCTGCGGACTTCGATTTCACGGTCACGGGCGCGCCCTGCAACGAGACGGCCGACTTCACGGCCACCGTGAACAGCGACGAGAACGTCGCCCCGCTTCCGGGGGCCATCTCGCTGCCGCTCGTGCTTTTCCACTTCAGTCGCTTTGCACCGTGGGGCGCGCTGCAGTCGGTTGTTGTCTCGCCGCTGGTCATCGTGACGATCATCGTGGGTTTCTTCACACTGATCGCCCAGGCGGTTCTGCCGCCCGTCGGGGCGGGTTTAGGATTCCTGCTGCGCGGCGCCACCGATCTTCTACTGTGGGCCGTCCAACGACTGTCGCAACTGCCCGGCACGTTGCGGGAGGTGCAGCCGCCACCACCGGCCGTGCTCGTCATCGCAACGTATGCGCTGTTCTTGTTGCTGGTTGTGTGGTTATCGCGTGTTTGGCGGACGCGTCCGCAAGTTGAGGACGTCGCAAAGGGTGCGCGGCACGCGCGGTGGCTGGGCGGGCGGGCACGGCGCGGTTTGCTGCTCAGCGGCGCCATCCCATTTCTCTGGCTTCTCTGGCTGGTGCAGGCGCCTGCGGACACGGGACGCGACTATGCCATCCACGTGCTTTCGGTCGGCAGCGGGAGTGCGACGTTGATCACGACACCCGACCGCCGCGCCGCTTCGTTCGACACAGGAACGACACACAACTTCGACGCCGGCGAAACCGCCGTGCGGGCCGCGCGAGCGCTCGGCCTCCGCCGGCTTGACGCGCTCGTGATTTCGCACGCCAACTTCGATCACTACAGCGGCGCCGCGACGCTGCTGCAAGAGCTTCCGACAGAGCGGTTGCTGTTCAATCCGTATTTTGAAACATCCGCCGCGGACAGTTCCGCGGTGCGTCAGCTTCTCGATTCACTCGCTTCGGCATCTCCGCCACGCTCGACGCTGCGCTCTGGGGACGGGTTCATGCTCGGAGCTGCGTCGATCGAAGTCTTGTGGCCGCCGGACGATCTCGATGAGAGCTGGCGACCCAACGACCGCTCGCTGGTACTCCGAATCCGAGTGAAGGGGCGGAGCGTCATGGTTACCGGCGACATCGAGCGCGCGGCAATTCGCGAATTGCTGGACCTGCACGAAGCCGGCCAGATCGACTTGTCCAGCGACGTGTTGATCGCCCCGCATCACGGCGCGGTCCTGCCCGCAGACACGGCCGCCTTTTACGAAGCCGTCGCCCCGCAGGTGATCATCAGCTCCACCGCCCGCGAGCGCCCAAAGCTGACGGCTCTGGTGCGCGAAACGCTCGGCGAGACCGTCCGGCTGCTCAGCACGCACGGCGCAGGCGCGGTCACCGTTCGCTTGTCTCCCGAGGGCCAAATCAAGGTGGAAACCCCGTTTGCAGCGCAGCCAAGGTAGCTTTTTCTCGGCTCTATCCCGCCGTCGACCACACGCGGTTCCTGTCATTCCGAAAGAGCGGAGCGACTGAGGAATCCGGCCCGGATGCCGGCCGCCGCCAGATTCCTCGCTGCGCTCGGGATGACAAGCCAGACACGCGGGATCGGGTGGCACGGGCGGCTAGCTCGCCCTTGGCAGCGCGACTCATGCCGAAAACGCGCTGGCAGCCGGCTTTCAGTGGCACCCCGGGCAGACCGGCAGAAATGGCGCCGGTGGGACGCAAGCGGAGCGGTCGGTAGGTCGGCAAGGGGCGGTTCTCAGGGTCGGATCGGCGATTTGTATACAATTCTGTATAAGAATAAGAAATCCGCCCCTGTAAGTCGTTGACTCACAGGGACTTACGATAGCGGGGGCAGCACTCGAACCTGCCCCGGGTAATTACCTAGGGCACCTGCATTCAGCCACTTGTGTTCAACCATGCCAGCCGGTTGCGAGCAGAGAAGATGGTGGGCAGCGAGGTCGCGCGGGCTCGGCGCGATTTCGACGGTCACTTCCTCGACCTCGCTGCCCACCCTACTCCTGAACTCTGGACCCCGAGCCCTGAACCCTATCTCTCCGTGAACTGGGCCGCCAGCACGCGGTCGATCCGCGACTGGCAGTCGATCAGGTGCGCCCGCGACGCAAAGTCAAGCACCTGTGCGCGCGAGTCGGGCCTCGTCTCAAAAGTGCCCGGCTTGGTCGCTCTACCGAGGGGGGTGTCCATCCTCTGGCTCAGTTCGCGCAGCGACTGGCGGATCATGCTGCTCAGGTCGGCGGACATCATCGACCCCGGCCGCGAGCGCGCCTGGGCGAGCATCAGATCCAGATACGCCCGCTGCAAGTTGCGGCCGATTGAGCTGATGTACGGCTCCGCGTCGGTGTACTGTTTCTGCGGCTTCTCGTCGAGCTGCCCCCAAATGATGCTGCGCAGCGTCGTAATCAGCTCCGCCGCCGTGAACTTGTTCGAATCCGTGCTCTTGAGCTCGGCGTCGTAGATGCGTTGCAGGACCGGCGGACTGGCG
>JBHHZX010000419.1:0-2431 GCA_046758265.1 Phycisphaerae bacterium | reverse complement strand
AACGACGCCAGCTTACCGATCCCGCGGCGCCGGGGCGACGGCGGCGGTGCCGCGTACCACGCGGGCCAAGCGCGTACGGATGTCGGTCACGAGGCTGAGCGCGGCCGGCACCAGGACAAGCGTGCCGATCGTGGCAATGATCAGGCCGCCGAGCATTACCGAGGCCAGGCCGCGATAGAGTTCGCTGCCGGCGCCGGGAAACAGTGCCAGCGGAAGTTGCCCGAAGAACGTCGTCAAGCTCGTCATCAGCACCGGCCGCACGCGCACGCGCACCGCGTCGCGGATCGCCGCGTGTGATTCCATGCCGTGCTCGCGCATGTTGAGCAGCGACTGGTTGACGAGCAGGATGGCGTTGTTGACGACGATCCCGACCAGGATCACGAACCCAAGGAACGTCAGGACGTCGAGCTGCTGCACCGGCTGACTGGTGGTCAGCAGCGTGGCCCAGTTCGCCACGGAAAGCCCCAGAAATCCGCCAAAAACAGCCAGCGGGACGCTGAACATAATCACGAGCGGGTAAACCCAGCTCTCATATAGAGCGGCCATCAGCAGGTAGACGATGATGATCGACAGAAAGAAGCGACTGCCAAACAGGTTGACCAGCGATTGCAGCGTGAAGCCTTGCCAGTCACCAATCATCGTGTTGCGCGCCGCGTCGAGCTTGTCGGCGTTGCCGGTGAGGCTGACCAGCACGCTCGGGTCAATCTGGCCCGTGCCGCGCAGTTCCGGCTCCATCTCTTCCTTGATCTGGCGAATTACGGCCTCGAGCGCCATGGCCTCGGGTGGATTGACGAGCAGCGTGACGGCCCGCTGGCGTTCGACGTGGTTGATCTGCTCGAGCGCGGTGGTGTCGACCAGTCGGACGGCCGCCGAGAGTGGCACGACGCTTCCGGTCGGCGTATGGATCGGCACTTGGCCGATTTCTTGTGTCGGCAAGCCTTTCTGTCCCCTGACGTAGAGCGAAATGTCAATGGTGTCGCCGCCGGCCACGCGATAGTCACCGACGTACGCGCCATCGACGCAGGCCTCGACAATCAGGCCAACGTCGACGACGTTCAACCCCAGGTCGGCAGCGCGTTCGTGATCCGGAACGATCTGCAGCTCCGGGCGACCGAGGTTGAAGTTGTTCGGCGAGGGACGCGGCTGGCCAAACGCTTGGTCGCACGCCCCGTACATCGCTGTTGCCGCCGTCGTTACCTTCTCCAGGTCGTCGCTCCGAATCTGGATTTCAGCCGTGTTTCCACCGCCGAAGCGGAATAAGCTCGCCTGAGAGAAGAACGAGAACACGCCGGGGATGCGGGTGCCGGCGGTCTGCAACAGGCGCACCAGCGGTTTGACGCGCGCCGGGTCGCGGCTCGACGCCCCCATGAAACATCCGCCGCCCCACGACACGAAGAAGAAGTTGTCGATCAGCGGCGGAGGGTCCAGCCACTCGCGACGGGCGCGGGCGCGCTGCAGCCAGGAGAGCTTGTTCTCGGCGTTGTCGACGAGTTCCGGGATCTCGCCTGCCTCGATCATACCCCCGACCTGCCGAACCCATTGTTGGTCGAGTCGTTCCTTCTCCGGCGAATCGGGTTCGGCCTCCCAGTAGGGCCGAATCACTTCGTCGATGGTGAGCGCCATGCGGTGGAACTCGTCGAGGCTGTAGCCGGGCGGCGTAAGCAGATACCCAAAGACAAGGTTGCGATTTCCGGCCGGCAAGTACGTCGTGTCGGGGATCAGCGTTCGCGCCAATCCCAGCGCGCTGCCAGTCATCACCAAAATCACCGCCAGCCGCGCGACGGACGACGAATTCACGCGATTGACCAGCCCGGCGACTGCCGCGGCGACCCACCCCGTGTGTTCCTTTCCTCGCCAAGTAGCGCGGGCCCCCGGACGGCGCAGCCCCAGCAGGCGCGCTGCCAGCGTGGGGATCACCGTGACCGAGACGATCAGCGACAGCCCCACTGCCGTCGCGGTGGCGATGCTGATGTCGCGAAACAACTGTCCGGCTTCCTCGCGGACGAAAATGACCGGAATAAACACCGCCATCGTCGTGAGTGTGCCGGCCAGGACGGCAGCCCAGACCTCGCGCGCACCGTCGAGGGCGGCGTCGAAAACGCGCTTGCCCATCTGGTGGTGGCGGTAGATGTTTTCGAGCACGACGATGGCGCTGTCGAGGACCATGCCGACCGCAAAGGCCATCCCCGCCAGCGAGATGACATTCAGCGTGCGCCCAAGCGCAGCCACGACGACGAACGTGCCGATGACGGCGATTGGGATCGCGAGCGCGACCGCCAGCGTCGCTCGCCAGTTGCGCAGGAACAGCATGAGTACAATAATGGCAAACGAGCCGCCGAACAGGATGTTGCTTTGCACCATCCGGATGGATTGCTTGATGTAGACGGTTTCGTCGTAGACCTGGGTCAGTTCGAGCCGCAACCCGCGGGCC
>JBHHZX010000418.1:0-2440 GCA_046758265.1 Phycisphaerae bacterium | reverse complement strand
GGCAGGCGGCTCCAGTGTTCCAACGCGCGACGGGCGGCGCCGAGCTTCGCTTCGAGCGAGCCGTCGCTCTCATACCGACGCCGGCACACGATCTGTTGATCGAACGGGTTTAGGACGGTGAGCTCATTCTCGGACATGTTGTTCTCTCGTGTCGGTAGGACGATTTGATCGTCGGCGAACAGTATGGTAATCGACCTTCGGCGCACGTTCCAACGAGGTCAGTGGGCTTATCCCTAACTTCCGCGTTTCTCCGGAGAACTATCCCTCGCTTGCGCTTCGGTCCGACAAGCGTGCTCATTCGGGAGTCACGTACGCCGCGGTGATGCCGCCGTCCACGACAAACTCGCTGCCGGTCAGGTACGAGGATTCGTCGGAGGCGAGGAACAGCGCCGCCTGCGCCATTTCCCTGGCCTCGCCGAACCTCCCCACGGGAATATGCACGAGGCGGCGCTGCTTCTTTGCCTCGGTGTCGAGGAACTTCATCAGCAGCTCGGTTCGAAGCGGACCGGGGCACAGCGCGTTGACGCGGATGTTCTCGCGTGCGTGCACCACGGCCAGCTCGCGCGTCAGCGCCAGCACACCACCTTTCGAGGCAGTGTACGCGATCTGCGGCGTGGCAGCGCCGAGCAGCGCGACGAAAGATGCGGTGTTGATGATCGAGCCGCCGCCGGCCCGCCTGAGCGCTGGAATGCCGTACTTGCAACCCAGGAACACGCCCTTGAGGTTCACATTCACTGTCAGATCCCACACGCCTTCGTCGGTGGCCTCCGCGTCGCCATCGTCAGAATGCATGATGCCCGCGTTGTTGAACAGGACGTTCAGCTTGCCGAACGCCCGCTCGGTCTCGGCGATCATGCGCTCGCAGTCTGCCGCCTGCGACACGTCGGCGTGCACGTAGATCGCGCGGCCGCCGTCGCTTTGAATGCTCGCGACCGTATCGCGGCCGGCCTCGTCGTTGATGTCCACGACGGCGACGGCGGCGCCTTCGCGCGCGAACAGGAAAGCCGATTCGCGGCCGATCCCGCTGGCGGCCCCGGTGATCAACGCGACTTTGTTTTCCAGGCGCATGGTCTGCACTCCTCGGAATCAGTTGCTGAAGGAAACTCTGCGCGCTGATGCGCGACCGGCGCTCGTTTTCGCGCTCGCGCGTCGCGCGCAGTCAATCGCCGCCTGCAACACATTGGGTGCCATGTCCAAGCGCAGCGCGGCCATGCTCACTGGCGTATACATGCCCGCGCCTTCGGCTTGGGCATGGCACCCACACGTGGCCCACACGTGGCCCACACGTGGTTCATCCGATCGCGCGTAACTCGCTGTCGGGCGCGCCGGTCGGTGGTCATGGATCGCCCGTGCCGGCGGTATTCGCAGTGTGTGCTAGATTCGCTCGAAATACCGTCGACGTTCCCAATCGGTCACGGCGCGATCGTACGCCTCCTGTTCAGTCTGGAAGAAGTGGGCATAGTGCTCAACCACCTGCTCGCCCAGAACTTTCGTTACGAACGCGCTTTCTCGCAACAGACCCACGGCTCCGCGCAGCGTCTTCGGCACCTGCGGCGCTTCCGCCACCGTCGCGCTGCTCGCCTCGTCCTGGACGTCGCAGATTACCATGGCCGTGCGGTCCAGCCAGCTCGCGACGCGCAGGGTCGCAGAATCCGGCACGAGGTGAACGTCGCCGTACCCGCTGACCCAGTTGGCGAAGCGGTAGCCGGGGATGGGGTTCATCTCCATATCGACAGTCAGCAGGTAGTTGCAGGCGTGCGCGCCGTTCTGAGCGACAGTCTCGAGAAAAAACCGAGCGTCAAATCGTTTGCCCATCAGCCGCCCATAGAGGTCGGGGAAGGCGACCAGCACCGTCTCGATCGCGCCCGCGTCGACCAGATCCGCGAGCCTTCCAACGTCAATCATGCCGGGAGTCGTGGACATCTGATCGCCTCCGCCGCGCCGGACCACCGGGAGCACGCACGCTACGAAGTGGTGGTTAACTGCGGCACTCCTCGCAGAATCACCGGCCGGTCCGACACAGCGCTTCGCGCAGCGCCGACCGCCCAGACGGTAACGATAACGATTGATTCGAGTCAAACCAATAATCACATGACAAGCCTCGTCCGTACTGGCGAGCTGTCCGAGATCCGTCGAATCTTCACGCCGCGGCGCGAGGGACCAATTCCTACCGTTGTCTGAGCGCGTCGAGTCGACGCTCAGCGAAATACGCCCGTTCGGGCGTAGGAATTGTCTACTGGGCGGCGAAGCGTCGCACCGCGGCTCCCGTGCTAAACCGGCCCGCCCGGACAAGCCCCAGGCACGTCCACCTCCAAAATCAAGGCGCGGCTAACGACGTGATTGTCCACCCGCGGCGGGTGGCATGGTCATGACATGGGTGCCATGGCCTCGCAAGGCGTGGGCATGCCTTCTGTCCGGCATGCTTACCCGCGACATCGTC
>JBHHZX010000417.1:0-2450 GCA_046758265.1 Phycisphaerae bacterium | reverse complement strand
GCGGCGGGCCTGCGCCCGCCCGGCGGCTCGAGCCGCGTTGTCAACATCCGCTGGGAGCCCGCCTTCGAACGGTACGGCAACTTCGGCAATCACACGGACGGTGTCCGCGCGCCATTCGTCAAGGCATATATCTCAAAGCACATCATTTCGGGGGGTGCTGCGCGCGTACGGCGCGGTGAAACGCTCGCCAGGCTTCCGGAGTGAGCTCCCCCGGCCGGGCATCCGGATTGACCCCCGCACGGTGAAATGCGGCCAGTGCATCCAAAAGCTCCCAGTCGCGCACCACGCGACGAAGCATCTTGCGCCGCTGACCGAAGCCACGCTGCACGAAGTCCACGAAGTCGGGAACGTCTTCCACGTCAATTTGATCCACCTGTCGCGGTCGGATGGTCAGCATGATCGACTCGACCTTCGGACGGGGCCAGAATGCCGACGGCGGGAGGATCGCTATCAGCTCGATCTCCGCCAGCGTTTGGCTGATCACGGAGACCGGACCGTAGGCGTCGCTCCCGGGCTCGGCCGCCAGCCGTTCCCCCACTTCTTTCTGAACGGTGCAGGTCAGTCGCTCGAAGGGCGGCGAGGTGTACAGCAGCTCCATGAGCAGCGGCGTCGCGATCTGGTACGGAAGGTTCGCAACCAGTTTGCGCGCGCCGCCGGCCCCCGGCTCCTGCTTGTCCAAAATGTTGAGGACCAGCGGGTTGATCCGGTGTTTGGTCGCGAGGATATCCGCTTGCACCAGCGTGAAGCGGGGATGTTTGCCGAGGCGCTCGCGCAGCAGGGCCTGCAAGCCGCGATCGATTTCGACGGCGACCAGGCGGGCCCCGCGTTTGAGCAGGATTTCGGTCAGCGAACCCGTGCCCGGGCCGACCTCGAGGACTAAGTCAGCGGGCCGTACATCTGCGGCTCCGACCAGCTTTTGCATAAGATTCAGGTCAATCAGGAAGTTTTGCCCGTAGCGCTGCCGGGGTGCCAGACCGGCACCTGCCAGCAGGGAGCGGATTTCGGACAGCGTTTGGCCGGGCATGACGCTGATGGTGCGGGAAGATTCTGGTGCGGGCAAGAGGGCGAGTTAAGAGTGCAGAGTTACCAGTTAAGAGTTGCGCGCAAACCGCACCTCCCAATCAACTTCCTTTCCCCCCCGAGGCTCGCAACTCTGAACTCTTAACTCCGAAATGTTCACGCCAAACAACATTGCGACCTCAAGGTCCGGCCTGCGACGCGCGGTCGAGCAGCGTCTGAACGTCTGGCTGATCGGCGTTCACGGCGAGCGACCGCAAGCAGTAGTTCACTGTTTCGTCGGACAGCGCCCCGGCAGCCACCGGATCCGCCTGGTACAGCGCCCACGCGAGTTCCGCCAGTCGGTTCAGCGCCGGCACATATTGGGGATGTTGCTCGATGACCGGAAGCAGGGCCGCCCGGGCGTCGTCGAGCCGCCCCAGCTTGCCGAGCGCGAGCGACAGATTCATCGCCGCGTCGATCGACCTCGGCTCCAATCGCAATGCCGTCTGGAAATCCGCCGCGGCTGCCGACCAGGCGTGCAAATCGAGCAGGACCTCGCCGCGCTGGGCATAGACATCGGGGTTTTCCGGCATGAATTCAATGGCGCGGTTCCAGGTGACCCGGGCGTCGTGCAGGTGACCGAGCGCCTGGTGCGCAATCGCCAGGTTGTACCAAGCCCGCGCGTTTTTAGGCTCGCGCTCGATGACCAACCGCAATTGCGGGATGGCGTCGAGCCAGCGCTCGAGGCGCATCAGCAGCGTGGCGAGTTCGAAGCGCAGCGCGGCATCTTGGGGGCGTAGTCGCACGAGTCGCGCCAAGAGCTCGCATGCTTCGTCGTACCGCCGCAGCTCGCGGGCCAGCTCTTGTGCGGCTTTCAGCACTGCTTCGTGGTACGGTTCAGCGGCTAGAACTTCACGCAGTTCGGTGAGCCGCTCTTCCACCTCCTGTCGACGTGTATCGGTCGCCCAGCGGATGGCTGGTTGTGTAGCGGCGGGCGGCGGAGGCTGCGGCTCGGCGGGGACGACTTGCGTTGCAGGCGCTGTTGGGGACTCCGACCGGTCTCCAGCGTGCCTTTCTGGTTCCTGAGGCAGCGTTGTCTCGCCGGCTTTCGACTCCCCGAGCAGCTCAGGGTCTTCAGCAGAAATCGAGGAATTGGTCGGCGACGGTTGCAGCGCGCGTTCTGGCGGCGGCAATTCGGCATCGGGGGCCGTGTTACGGGTGGCTGAGTTCAGCTCCCAAGTGACGAGGGCCAGCAAGCCCAGACAGACGATGACAAATGGTGCTAAGGTCTTCATCGGGGCCGTTCCCGAGGCCTACGAGCGCTTGACAAAACGCTGGCTGGCACCGGCGTCCCGCCGGTGCGAACACGGGCAAGATGCCCGTGGCACCCTGCGTTGATACAGATCCTAAGTCACATGCAGCGCATCGACGATGTTGGCTCGCGAAGCGTG
>JBHHZX010000416.1:0-2478 GCA_046758265.1 Phycisphaerae bacterium | reverse complement strand
TCGATGACCGAAAGGATGCTGTCGCGCTTCGACATCGCAGGGCTCCCTAACTCCTTATGCGTTCGCAGCTTGCGCTCCGGGCCGATGCCCATTCCTGCCGGTGGGTGGTCGCTCGAATCAGAGCGCACCAGAACCCGCACTGGATGCTAGAACGGCCGATAACCCGAGTCAACGCCGCGGATTATACTCGTAGACGTTATCGACCGTTCCGTCGTTCGTCCTTGCTATTATAGGGGGCGAAAAATGGGTCGCCGCCGCGTGTGATCAGGGGGCTGCGGCGGAGCCGACGCGCTGGCTGTTACACGCGGGGCAACGCAGCAGCGTTCCGGTTTGCTCCGGTACGAATCTGGCACCGCAATCGCGGCATTGCCACAACTCCAGAAGCGTCATTTCTCCGCACTGCGAACAGCGCATCGGAAACGTTTGCGCGGGTCGCACGTGCACCGTCGCCGTCTCGCCGCACGACAGGCAGCGCACGCGTATGGGGCGCTGATTGGGTGTCTTCGTCTCACTCCACGGCAGGAGCTGCTGGTAGAGAATGAACGCGCCGGCGATCAACAGCGCCCCGAAGGTCCCGATCAGGACACGTCGGCGTCGCTGCTGGCGGGCGTACGCCCCGACGCGCACTTCCTCGCTGGAGCCGCGCTTGAGGCGCGACGGTTCGAAGCGGAGCGGTTTTCGTGGCTTGACCATGGCATCCAAACGTCTATTGGGATCAGGTGAAGACCTCCCCCATTCCTCCTGACGCCCTCTTCGCTCCCTTAACGATAGCCCCCAGGAAAGCCGACCGCAGGGGCCTGACCGCCATCGCGGCCTTGAAGGGAGGGGATTTCTCCAACACGCCGAGGATTCGCCCGAGTGCCCGGTGGCTCAGTCGCTCGCGTTGCTCGAAGAGGAGGTCGGCCAGCTTGCCCCGCTCGATCGCCATCGACACCACCCGGTCGAACATGGTCTCCGGGGTGAAGACCCGCTGCGGACGGGACTTCATGGTGATCCCGCCAAACTCACAAGCCGCGTGACAGACACCGCACCCGAGGCAGAGGGTCTCGTCGCGCACGGCGCACTTCCGCTTGTCGGTCCGTTCTTCTTCCTCGATGATCTCGATTGCATCGACGGGGCAGGCTTCGGCGCAGCGGCCGCAGCCCTTGCAACTGGCCGGGTCGACCTCCATGATCCAGTTTGAGCTGACGATCGCATTGCGGATGTCGTAATGCTTGATCGCCTGGATCATTTCGCAGCAGCAGCCGCAGCAGTTGCAGATGTAGGTCACCTTGCGCTGTACGTTGTCACCGGTCTGGGCCAGTCCGGCCTCCTTGGACTCCTCCAGGATGCGCAGCGCGTCGTCGCTCGTTATTGCCTGGGCGATGCCCGTTCGGATCATCGCCTCCGCGGCGTAATTGAGCGTGAGGCAGTTCCGTTGCGGTGCGTCGCAGGGTCTTCCCAGGTGGCTTGCTTTGTGGCGGCAGGTGCACAGCGAGACGCCGAGGGCCGATGCTGACCGCACGATCTGGCTCGCGCGTTCCCAGTCGAGGATCTCGGTGTGGTCCCCGTCGGGAAGCGCCTCCTCATGGACGAGTGAGCGGCCGAGCTGCGTTTGACCTTGGAAGACGGAGCGGGTAAAGCGATCGTCCTCGCTCATGTACTGCTCGAAGAGCCGGGCCAGCTCGGCCATCGGCATCTCGTCGCGGGTGCGCATAAAGGTGAACTCGAAGAAGCCGATCACCACCGGCGGGAGCATGAAGTAGCGTTGCCCGCCGTGCTCGAAGTCGGCCAGCACGCCTCGTTGCGCCATCTCGGTCAGTTTGGCGTCCAATTCGTCTTGAGGAACACTGAGCCTGCGCGACAGCTCGTCCAAGCCAGTTGGCTGGCTGGGGATTCGCCTGGCGAGTTCAGCTTCCTCGGGCGTGAAGAGGAGCTTGAGGATCTTGACGAAGGTTGGCGAGGCGGGGGCGCCGGTCACATTGCGGTCCAGCCGCTGCTGCAACAGGCGATACTCGCGGTCAGGGTTAACGATATGCCCCATTGTTCCCACCTCGTGCGAGCACTCCTACCGTGGCGACCGACATTATACGGCCTTCGCGTCCCGCTTTCGCCCTCGGCACCGCGCTACCACTCTATGGCGGGTGGACGTAGCGTTGACGCGGCAATCAGCGGCCGGCCAAGCTGGGTGTTTGGCCAAGATGGGCTCTATCCGCCGGTGGCGCTTGCCGGGTAGAATCCGGCCTAGTGCTCCGTTACATGTGCTCTGATGGGAACGAGCCGATTGGGTGCCATGGCCAAGCAAAGCGCGGCCATGCTCATTCGCTGTCGAGAAACATGCCCGCGCCTTCGGCTTGGGCATGGCACCCACTCCCGAATTGACCAGTAACGGAGCACTAGCGCTAGGCACGCTTTGGAGCGCATCGTGACGTATCGCACCGGCATCGGCTACGACGTGCACCGCACCGGCGAGGGCCGCCCGCTGGTCCTGGGCGGCGT
>JBHHZX010000415.1:0-2498 GCA_046758265.1 Phycisphaerae bacterium | reverse complement strand
CATCGGCACGCCGATCGAGTCGCCTTGGCGTGGCCGGCAGTTTGCGGTGCTCCGTCGGTTCGAGCACGCCAGGGTCGCATGGTCGCTCAATGCGACCGGTTCCATCCGGGAGGACCGGTCCCCAGGGCTGCTCCTCCGAGTGAGTACCCCCGAGCAGACCGACGAAACGTGGGTGCAGAAGTTCGAGCCGCGTACCCTGGTCGTGGGAGGCACGCCGTACGAACTCCTGTATGGGAACAAGCAGGTTCCACTCGGGTTCGCGCTCACGCTACATCGCTTCCGGATCGGCACCTATCCGGGCGGGAATCAGCCACGCTCCTTCGAAAGCCAGGTTACCACGGTCGATCCGGCAACCGGCCGGGAGCAAAGCCACGTTATCAGCATGAACAACCCGGCCGAGCACGGCCGATATACGTTGTACCAATCGAGTTACCGTCAGCAGCAGGACGGCCCGACCGTCAGCTATCTGACCGTGGCCCGCGACCCCGGCCAGCCCGTCGTCTTCGGCGGCTATATCGCCCTCACGATCGGTATGCTCGTGGCCTTGGGCACGCGTGTGACGGAACGGCGACGGAAGACCAGGTCGGTTGCGAGCGAAACCGTGCAAAGCGAAGCTCCGGTTGCGGCTTCCGCTTCGCCGCTACCGGAGCCGGCCAGCGTGGACGGCTAACCACAGCAAGGCAGGCGGTGGAGCAGAGATGGCGCAGTTGGTCTTGACACTGGCAGGATTGGTCCTCACAACGTCGCAGCCGGCCGCGGCAAAGCTGCCGAGCTCCCTCAATCTGGAGACGCTCCGCGCCCTGCCGCTCCAACACGACGGGCGCTGGCCGCCACTGGACACCGTGGCGCGCGACACGATCGAATCCGTCACCGGCAGCGCCTTCTACCAGGGCCGCGACCCGGTGTTGCTGCTGCTGGCCTGGACCTTTGATGCCGACACCTGGCGGCAACAACCGCTGATCACGATTGGCAACGCCCAACTGCGGCAGGAACTGCAACTGTCGCCCGTGAAAACCGTCTTTTCTTACGCGGAGCTTGTCAGTCACCGCCCCCTCCTCACGCTGATGGACGAATTGGAGGGACGCGAATCCGACCGCAAGCTTAATCCGCTGGAATCGAAGGTCGCCGACATCCGCCAGAAGCTGATCACACTCCAGCAAGCCTTCCGCGGTCGCGTAATCAGACCGATCCCACACCCGGAAAGCGTCGGCGGCGCGTGGCGTCCGATCCCGTCTCAGGTACCCAGGCATTCCCACGAGACCGACGCCGTCAGCGCGGCTTGGGCGTCGCTGCGCGAAGCGTTTCTGGGCGACGACGGACCGGGCTTCGCGGCCGCGTCAGAGCGATTGGTGACGAAGCTTGAAGCGCTGCCTGCGGCGTACCGACCGGACCCGCAGCTCATCGCGCTTGAATTGCGCTACAACCGGCTCCGTCCGTTCCACACCGGCTGGAAGGTTATGGTTGGAGGGGCCGTGCTCGCGGCGGTGGCGATGCTGATCCGTCGAAAGTGGTTTGACGTGCTGGCCATCGTGGCGCTGCTCGCAGGCTTTGGAATCCTGACGTACGGCCTGTCGTTGCGCTGGCAAATCGCCGGTCGCATACCCGCGGCGAACATGTTCGAGTCGCTGCTGTTTCTCAGTTGGGGGGCCGGGGCGTTTGCGATCCTGTCCATGCTCGCCCTGCGCAACCGCCTCGTGCCGCTGACGGCGTCGGTGATGGGAGCCCTGGCACTCATTCTCGCCGACTGCCTGCCGCTCGATCACTACATTCGCCCCATCGCCCCCGTCCTGTTGGACACGATTTGGATGTCGATCCACGTGCCCATCATCATGATTTCCTACGCGGTCCTGGCACTGGCGGTCGTCATCGCGCATGTTCAGTTGGCCGTGATGGCAGCGGTGCCGAAGCGGCGTGACCTGGCGAACGTGATCGATGGGCTGCACTACTGGTACGTGCACATCGGCGCCCTGCTGCTGCTGGCCGGAATTGTTACCGGCAGCATATGGGCGGCCTCGTCTTGGGGACGCTATTGGGGCTGGGACCCGAAGGAAGTGTGGTCGCTCATCGCCTTTCTCGGCTACCTGATCATCCTGCACGTACGCATTGAGCGGGAAAGGATTCCCGCCTGGGCGTACGTGGTCGCCGCCATGCTCGGTGTCGCCTTGTTCGCGCTAGTGGTACCGAAATTGGCGCCGCTGACCGGATTGAAGGTGCTGGCCTTCGCGGGCACGGCCGTCGCCATGATCGTCTTTGTCGTCGCGCGCGGCCAGTTCGCCACGGCGCTGAAAAGCATTCTCGCCTTCTGGCTGATTATCATGACGTATGTCGGCGTCAACTTCGTGCTGGGGATCGGCCTGCACAGCTACGGATTCGGCACCGGTGCGGTGGTCCGCTACATGTTCCTGGTCGGCGGGATCGACCTGGCCCTGATCGCCCTCTGCTGCCTCGTGTACCTTGCCCGGCGTGCCCAGCGGCCCGCTCTCGCACCCGCCCTGGCC
>JBHHZX010000414.1:0-2518 GCA_046758265.1 Phycisphaerae bacterium | reverse complement strand
GTCAGGGCGTGGTAGTTGGCGCTGACGTAGAGGCACTCGTGCTCCTCCTGGAGCGCAATGTGGTTATGCATCGCGCCATAATAATTCCCCAGGTGAAGCGTTCCCGACGGCTGTATGCCTGACAGAACCCGCATGAACCTCTCCTGGCAACGACACGCGGTCGCCGAGGCAACACTGAACTCCGGGCCTCCGTCGCGGGGCTTTCTGCCCCAGTCGGCGGGCCGGCTGTCAGCGTCTGCAACACCCAACCCCATGTCGCGTCGCTGGACTCCGCGTTTTGCCCTGCCTCAGTAAACCATGTATGCGCGCCCCAGACAAGTCGCGCCGCCGGTCCGATCGACGGCAAGAACGGCCGGTCTTGGTGTTTCGCGGCAGACGCAGCTTGCCCGAGTGCGCTCAGCTGCGGCCTATTGCTACAATTCTGGCATGAAACGACCGGCCCTTAACGCGACGATCGCCGAGCGCGATGACTTGAATGACAATCTCTGCGTTATTCGCGTGCGCCCCGACAGCGGGCGCATTCCGGAGTTCGAGCCGGGGCAGTTCATTACACTCGGCTTGCTGTACGAGGAGTGCTCCGACCGGGCGGCCTCGAGCGACCGGGAGGCACCGCCGCAGGCTCGTATGCGTTCGATTCGACGGCCGTACTCCATCGCGTCGTCGGACCGCGGCGTGGACTACCTCGAGTTCCTGATTGTGCTCGTCGAACGCGGTCGATTGACGACGCGGTTGTGGAAGGTCGAACAGGGCGGACGGCTGTGGATGGGCGATCGCATTCACGGCGACTTTACGCTCACCGGCGTACCGGCGGACAAGGATCTCGTGCTCGTCTCCACCGGTACCGGGATCGCGCCCTATATGTCAATGCTCCGAAGGTACCGCGGGCAGGGCCGTTGGCGACGCCTGGTGATGATCAATGGGGTTCGCAAAGTCAACGACCTCGCCTACCGCGAGGAACTTGAAGCAGCGGCGCGGCGGGATCCGACAATCACGTACATCCCCCTGGTCTCACGGGCGCGCGACGCTACGGAGTGGGCGGGCCTGCGCGGCCGGGTGCAGCTCGCCCTGGCGAGCGAAATCTACGAGCGCCACGTCGGGGCGCCGCTCGACTCGCGGGAGTGCCACGTCTTTCTCTGCGGCAACCCGCAGATGATCCAAGGCGTCGAGAAGCTGCTGGTCCCGCGTGGGTTTCGTTTGCACACGAAGAAGACGCCGGGCAACCTGCATTACGAGCGCTACTGGTGAGACCTGCGCCGGCGCGGTCGCTGCATCTCCGCGCCGGACGCGGACGTCCGGCGCTACGGTTTCGCGACTTTGTCTTGCCTAATTGCTGGCTAACCCTTCGCGGCGGCATAGAACTCCGCCACCCGGTCCCAATTCACGACGTTCCACCAGGCGGCGATGTACTCCGGCCGGCGATTCTGGTACTTCAGGTAATAGGCGTGCTCCCACACGTCGAGGCCCAGGATCGGCGTGTGACCGAACATGTAGGGTGAGTCCTGGTTCGCTGTGCTGCCGACATGCAGCTTGCCGTTCTCGTCAAAGCCAAGCCACGCCCAGCCGCTGCCGAACCGCGTTACCGCGGCGTTCGTGAACTTGTCCTGGAACTCTCCGAAGCTGCCGAAGGTGTTGACGATTTCATCGGCCAACGCGCCGCTCGGCCGGCCACCCTTGCCTGGACCCATGATCTGCCAGAACAGCGAGTGGTTGGCGTGCCCGCCGCCGTTGTTGATCACCGCCCGGCGAATGCTCTCGGGCACGCTCTTGATTTCGCGCAAGAGCTGGTCGATCGGCTTGGCGGCCAGGTCGGGGTGGCCCTCAAGGGCCTTGTTGACATTGGTCACGTAGGCTCGGTGGTGTTTGCCGTGGTGAATCTCCATCGTGCGCGCGTCGATGTGCGGCTCCAGCGCGTCAAACGCGTACGGCAGGGGAGGCAGTTCATACGCCATGATAGATCTCCTTGTGAGTGCCGGGTTGTGATGCTTATTTTATCTTCGAAGTTACCGCTGGCCCGAATTGCGATAACCAAACGCATTCTGCGACGGCGGCGGGCGGGCGTCAACGGTGCAACGGCGGCATCAAGTGGAAGTCGATGTCCCGGGCGGCAGGCACGCCGGGCCTCTTATCCAAAGCGGTGACGGGGGGGCTACCGGCCCCGGCGGGCGGTTGACGGGGCCGAATCGGCCTCTGAAAATGCCGCTGTCGGTCCTGGGGCTGGCCGTGAACCGGGTGCGACGGTGGCTCGGGCGGCCTGTGGCCTGAATAGACGGGTGCGACGTGAAATCGTGGGAAGTACTCAGGGAAGCGGCCGACCGCATCGGCGTAAAGGCGTTGGCCGCGAGACTAAACCTCAGTACCGCTTTGGTTTACAAGTGGTGCCAGGAGCCGCCGAAAGACGACCCCAGCGGGTCAGGGGCCCGCAACCCGCTCGACCGCCTCAGGGAGATCGTCGACGCGACCGGTGACCCGCGGGGGCGCAACTGGGGATGGGACGCCGCCGGCGGCGGCGTCGGGGAGA
>JBHHZX010000413.1:0-2537 GCA_046758265.1 Phycisphaerae bacterium | reverse complement strand
GCCTGAAGCGCGAGCATGGCGTAGGCGGTCGTCAGGGTCGGGTACACTTCCATCCAGCGGCTAGCTTCGTTTACCCAACTGCCGTCCTCGCGTTGCAGTGTCGTGAGCTTGGCGACCAATTCGGCACGCCAGTTGTGTTCGCGGCCGACGTGATCCTTGACGACGTCTTCGCCCCAGGCCTGAAACGCCCGGCCGAATACGTGGTAGTAGTAGAAGAGCCCCTGTTTGGACTGCCTTTCGGGCATGTTCGGGTTGTAGTCGAGCGTCCAGGACCGGCCGATCCAGTCCAGCGCAGCCTTGACGCGCCGGTCCTCCCTCGTCAGCCCCGCGTAAAGCATGCTCTTAAAGCCCGCGTACGTCATCGAACCGTAGGAGCGCAATTCTTTGCGGCCCTCGACCTCGATCGCGCCCGCCTTGCTCTCGCCGCCCTCGGCCGGCGAGTAGATGAACCCACCCTGGCTGGAGCCCCTGGCAAACGGCTGATCGTTCGCCTCGCCCAGCATCTGGCAGCGCTGGATGAACACGAGCGCCTTCTTGTAAACGGGATCATTTTTCGGCAAACCGCTGTCGTGCAGCGCCTCGAGCATCATCTGCGTGTTGGACAGGTCGGGCCGCTTGCCCCGTCCGTAGCCCGCACCGCCGTACCAGACGTCGTCGATCGACTTCTCTTCGCCCTCGTCCCATTGCAGCTCCTTCAGGAACTTCCGGGCCTTGGCGATTTGCTCCTGGTACCTGTTGCTCTTCAGGGCCGCGAACATGGAAAGCACCACGCTGGTCTCGTAGTTTTTTAGCAGTCCGTCCGCTGAATAGACGCCGCCGTCGTCGCGCTGAAATCGCAGCACGAATCGGATGCCGCGCTCGACCGCCGGGTGATCGGGGCCGACGCTCGGCTCCTGGACCAGCGCTTTGAGCGCCAGGGAGGTGATCCCCGGACCGGTGTGCGACGCCCAGCCGCCATCCTTTTCCTGCGCGGCAAGCAAATACTTCGCGGCGCGCTTGGTCATGAACTCGGCGTCAATGCGGTCCTGGAGTCGTCGGACTTCTTCCGCGGCCTGGGCCAGGCGCTCCCGTCGTTCTGCGGCCGTGAGTTTCTCGTCCTCTTCGGCGGTTTGCCCACACAGGTTGGCGGCGAAAGCCGCGATACAAAGCGTTACAAGACACCATCTCATGTTTGTCCCTCGCCAACGGCGGGTTTCCACCAGGGCTGCGTGTCGCACGCGTGCCTGTGCCAACGCAGGATTCAATCGTATCCCAACTCGGCGAGCCGGTCTTCGCCGAGGCCGAAATGGTGACCGATCTCGTGCAAGACCGTGACCCTGATTTCCTCGATCAGCTCCTCCCGTGTGTCGCAAGCCTCGCACAGGTTGTCGCGGAAGATCAGGACCCGGTCCGGTAGGGGGGAGCCCACACGCTCGGGTCCCTTGTCCGCCAGCGGCACGCCCACGTAAAGACCGAGCAGGTCATCCGTCTCTTCATACTCGCTCAGCAACGCCGCGTCCGGCCTTGATCGCACTTCGATCACGACGTTGTCCAGGTAGGGCCGGAAGTCGTCGGGGATCTCGTCGAGGGCCGCCTGCACCGCCTGGTCGAACTCGCCGTCACTGAGGTGTATCATCCGCGTTGGTCCGGAGTCTGCCAGAAACCGCGACGCAGCGACAAGAAAGACGACAACAGGAGTATAGACCGTGAAAAATCGCAGACCAATCGGGCGCCGCCGCGAAATCCCGCCGCAAGGCGCGGGAGCCGGCCTCACGTGCCTGCGCCCGGCGATTCGAAATTCGATATTCTTGATTTGCTATCCGCTATTCCTCGTCCTAGCCGGCTGCGCGCCGATGTCGTTTCTGATTACGCCGGTGCCGCGCGCGCGCGATCTGGTCGAATCGGAAGTCCTGCGCGAGAGCATCTGGGCGGACAAAAAGATCGCCCTGATCGATGTGGACGGCGTGCTGCGCAACGAGCGGGAGAAGTCGTTCATCACGCCACCCGGTGAGAACCCGGTTTCGCTGTTCAAGGAGAAGCTCGACAAGGCGGCGTCGGACAACAAGGTGCGAGCGATCGTCGTGCGGATCAACTCACCGGGCGGGGGCGTGACGGCCACCCACCTGATGTACACCGAGCTCAAGCGGTTCAAGAAGAAGACCGCTAAGCCGGTGATCGCCTCGATGCTCGACGTCGCAGCCTCGGGCGGCTACTACATCGCTTGCGCCGCCGACAAGATTTACGCTCATCCGACCAGCGTGACAGGCAGCATCGGCGTGGTCATGGTCGCGCCCGATTTCTCGGGCACGATGGGCAAGTTGGGCGTTCGGGCCAATATCATCAAGAGCGGCGACATGAAAGACGCCGGCTCGCCGCTGCGTGAGATGAAGGAGGCGGAGCGGGCGGTATTCCAGCAGATGATCGACACCATGTATGAGCGCTTCCTGAACGTGGTTGCGGACGCGCGGCCCGCGATCGACGAAGGCCGTCTGAAGAAGATCGCGGACGGACGGGTATGCCTGGCGCCGGAGGCAAAGGAATGCGGGCTGATCGACGAG
>JBHHZX010000412.1:0-2559 GCA_046758265.1 Phycisphaerae bacterium | reverse complement strand
ACCCCTCGCTTGCGCTCGGGGTTCTGTCTTGCCGGGCGCTTTCGGCCGCGATGGCCTCGGGGCTTGCCTCGGGGAGGGCCGTGACGGCGGTTCCCTTGCTCGCGCTTCGGGCTCGGTCACCAGCACGGGCGGCCTCGAGCTCCTGCCGCAGCTTGATCACATCCTGCGCGAGCGCCTTTTCCTCTTTCCAGCGGGCCTCCAGCTCGTCGTAGGCTTTCTGCTGCTCCTTGCGCTCCTTCTTAAGCGCTTCGAGCTCCTCGGGGTCATACGGGTTGCCGGCCTCAGCGTCGCGGTTGATCGCCTTGATGGCGACGTCGAGCTGGATGATCCGCCGCCGAATGTCTTCAAGCGAGCCGGGCGTCGAGCTCAGGCCGACCGCCACGCGGGCGCAGGCCGTATCGAGCAGCGAGACCGCTTTGCGCGGCAATTGCTGCTCGGAAAGGTACTGGTTGGACATGGAGACCGCGGCCCGCACCGCGTCGTCGAGGATGTGGACCTTGTGGTGCTTTTCAAACTTGTCCTTGGTGCCGCGAAGCATGTCGGTGCAGACCTCGACCGACGGCTCGTCCAGCTTCACCACGCCGAAGCGCTGCGCGAACGGGGGATCCTTTTCGATGTACTTCTTGTACTCGGCGAAGGTCGTCGCCGCGACGGTGCGCAGCTCGCCGCGGGCCAGGGCCGGCTTGAGCAGGTTGGCCGCGTCGCTGCCGGCACCGCCGCCGATCAGCGTGTGCGCCTCGTCGATGAACAGGACGATGGGCTTGCCGGCGGCGTTGGAGGCGTTGACCTCCCTGATGACCTCCTTCAGCCGGCGCTCGAATTCACCCTTGACCGAGGCCCCCGCGGTGAGCAAGCCGACGTCCAGCGTCAGCAGCGTGATGTCACGCAAGAACGGTGGCACGTCGCCAGCGGCAATCCTGAGCGCCAGCCCCTCGGCGATCGCCGTCTTGCCGGTCCCCGGCTCGCCAACGATCAGCGGATTGTTCTGAAAACGCCGCATCAGGATATCGACGCACTGGCGAATTGCGCGCTCGCGGCCGATCACCGGATCGACCTTGCCTTCGCGCGCTTTGGCGGTCAGGTCCCAGGTGAACTGAGCCAGCGCTTCACCCGCAGCGCCCGCCGCCGCGGGCACCCCCGGCCGCGCCCCCTCGGCGACCGCTTCGTTCTCACTCGAGGAGGCGGTGATCTCGGCAAACTTGGCCTTCAGCTCGTTCTCGTTGATCTTCTCGAGCTCGTTGGTGTAATCGGTGAAGTACGCGCGGTTCGGGCTGCGCACCAGCGACAATACCAACGCGCCGCTGCGAATCTTCGGCAGCGACAGCTCGAGCGAGGAAATCTGCCAGCCCTCGCTCAGCCAGTCGGCCAAAAACGGCGAAAACTGCGGCCGCCCGCTGTTGCCGATCTTGAGCTCGTCGAGGCAGCGATTGAACGCCTGCCGCAGCTTCGACACGTCGAGCTTGAAGTGATCGCAGATGCACAGCAGGTCACACGAACCGGTATCGAGCAGCGGCACCAGCATGTGCTCAATGGTGATTTCGTAGTGCGTGCGGTGCATGCAGGTGCCGGCGGCCGATTCCAAGGCGCGCACGCAGCAGTTGTTCAGTTGCTGACGCAGCAGTCTCATGTCGACGTTTGCCATGGTGAAATCTCTCAGCGCCCGGTGGCGAGCCACAGCCATCCAACGTTCCCACGTGATGTCATGACGCGAGTGAGCTACCGGACGTGCCAAATATAACCGACTTGTCCTCGCTCGGCTGCGATTTCAGCCAGGCCGTCCACGAAAGCCGTCCCAGCATGTCCACCGCTCCCAGCGGGGTCTCGGGCACTTCCTCGCCGCGCAACGTCACCTCAATGTCGTGCTCCAGCGGGTCCTGGCAGTAGAAGCGGACGACCTCGCTCAAGTCCGCGGCGGCGTCCCCCGTCGGCAGGAAGCGCACGTAATCGTCAAAGCCGACCGGCCCGAGCTTGACGCGGAATTTGCCGCTGCGGTCGAAGATCCGCTCGCCGAGCAGAAAGTCCTGTCCGAGCGTGCATTTTTCGACGCCGAGCACGTTGCGATCATTGGCCTGAATCCAGAGCCAGCGACCGACGCATTGCTCGAGGTCGAAGGCGATCCCCATGAAAAAGTCGCGCAACTGGCCGGTCAGTCCCGCCGCCGACCGCGGACGTTGCGACAGCAGTCCGACGTAACGGAACAACTGCAACGGGTTGATCCGCAGCGACTCATCGAGCTGCGGAGTGCCGATTCCGAGATAGCCACGCACGGCCTGCGAAATCCCGTCGTTCCCGTCGCTCTTGAACGTGACGTAGTAGCGGTATTTCTTCCAGACGCGGTAGAGCAGCGAGAAGATGCGGTGGTGGAACAGGTCGATGAAGGCCCGCACCCGCTCGTCATCCTCCCGCCCGGCCAGCAGGGCTTCCGTGAAATGGGCGGGCAACGGCGAGTCGCTGCCGTACAACCCCAGAAACGTTGTCGTGATCAACAGGTACCCGTTGCCGACGCTCGCATCGTCGCGCCACTCGGCCGCATCGAGGTCGCCGGACGGGACGCCGAGG
>JBHHZX010000411.1:0-2561 GCA_046758265.1 Phycisphaerae bacterium | reverse complement strand
CTGCCGGCTTTGCCGGAGGCCAGCAGCAGGTCGGTCTGACGGCAGAGAAACGCGGGAACCTGCAGGCAGTCGAGCACTTCTCCCGCGGGCCCGGCCTGCGCCGGCTCATGAACGTCGGAGAGGATCGGCACGCCGACCTTCTCGCGCACCCGGGCCAAGATCTCGAGTCCCTCTTCCAGGCCCGGGCCGCGGAACGAGCCGAGGCTGGAACGATTCGCCTTGTCGTAACTGGCTTTGAAAACGTACGGCAACTCCAACCTGCGCGCGATGCCGGCAATACGCTCCGCGAGCTTAAGACTGTGATCGCTGGACTCAATGACGCACGGCCCGGCGATCAGCGCCAGCGGCTGCCCGGGCCCAAGCGTGTGCGGTCCGAGTTTGGCGGTGGATGTCGTCTCCATGGCTGAAATCATAGCATGCGCACGTCCGCACGTCCCGCGGCATAGAGCCCGTAGCAACACCTGTGGCACAGGCTATCAGCCTGTGTTCGCACCGGCTGATAGCCGGTGCCACAACAACTTCTGACAAAGGTTGTCAGTAGTTGCTCCAGCGGATCGCTCGCAGGGCAACAGCGTACCGCCACAGCCAGACGAGCGCCAGCAAGCCGGTTCCGCCGAACAAGACGACTATTTCGCCCGGCGCGCGGAAGACCGCGTAGAAGAACTGAGAGCCGAACATTTCGCTGATCCACGGTCTGTTGACCATGACGAAGCTGGTAGCGAACGCGCCCCAGAATGCGCAGAAAACCCACAGGTATGCGGCTTCATACGCGAGCACCTTGGCCGCCGAGCGCGTATCCGGCAGCGATCGGCGAGCAATCCACCAACTGATCACGAGCGCGCCGCCGAGTCGGTGGCCGAACCAGCAAGCGAGCGGTGTCCACAACGAAAACACCGAGAGAATCATCAAGACGTCCTGCCACTCACGAACGAAGGAGCCGACACCGGATTGCGTGGCCCACCACATCAGCAGTACCCAAACGCCCGCGCCAACCCCGATGAAGACGTAGTTCCGTACCGCGAAGCTCGCTGCCGCGGCCAGCGGGGTCCGCAGGCGGAGCTTTCCGTAGAACTCGCGGGGAAGCAGCATCACCATTTGCGTAGTTTCGAACCATTCACGCATGCGTGGGCGTGGCGGCTGTTCCCAGCCACAACCGGGACGCCGGTCGGGTGAAAGCGAGTCGGCGACGACCAGACCGCACTCCGGACAACGCGTGTCGGACGACTGGTGGCTCAGGTCGTAGCCGCAGCCCTCGCAGCACGGCGGCAAGTCGGGAAAGGGTTCGAGCTGAACGTGCTCGACGGCGCGCCCGATCCGCCACAGAAGCCACGCGATCGCGACGGGAAGGCAGAAGAAGAATGGCGAGTCCATTATTACACGCGGAAGCGGACGGCAGTGCGTCAGGATTACGAGCGTCGCCAGCGCGAGCGTCAGTAGGCTGCCCAAGCCGAATGCCGAAGCGACCGCCCGAAGCGCCCGGCTTATCGAAGGGACGACGGGGCCAGCCCTATGCAGACGCGGCAGGTTCAGCCAGGCGAGAAGAGCGGTTAGCAAGGCAGCTACTGCGAGAACCGTAAGAAAGAGGAGCTCAGCAGGACCGAGTAGGGTCTCGGCGTGTAGGTCGCGCCAAACTTCGGCAAACGTATGCGACCTGACCTCCTCGCCTGGCGGCGGAGCCACGTAGCCCGGCGCGTCGGGATCGCCGCCCGGGAGTGTGGTCGGCGGCGCAGCCCACACGGGATAGAGCGACACGTTCCAAACCATCAGCACCGTGAGAAGCACCGCAAGGAGCAGGAAGTGGGCGAAACAGATGAGCCAGAACGCGCGGGCCGGAGCGGCAACGAGACACGCGGCTGCCGCGGCGGGTCGAACTGTGCCCAACCACGGTGCCAGGAACACACGGCGCCAGCTCGGCGGCGGGCTCCTTCTGTCCGGCTCGCTCTGCATCACCGCAATCCTAGCACCAGGCTGTACGCCGCGAAAACGTGCCGGTTCCCACAAAATGTGCCGCGGCACCGCCCGATCGCAAGTTGACACCGCGGTCGCCGGATGGCTAGACTACCTCACCCGGCGGTCGTCACGGCCGGGAGTTACCCGCTCGCACGAGGCGCGTGGGCGTCAGCCAATGGCCGGCGCGCATAATGGGCTTCTCGAATCCGCGGCTTGGGGCGCAGGCCTCCGAGCGGGTCCGCTACCGCGGCCTCTGAGTGGTGACGTGGCGAGTCCGGCGTCAGTCGCTCTATGCAAGTGGGCTGGGCCTGGATACCCGGTGGTGTAATGGTAGCACTTCAGGTTTTGGTCCTGACAGTCCTGGTTCGAATCCAGGCCGGGTAGCTTGTGTGTGAGAGTTGTCAGTTGTCAGTGATCAGTCGTTTAATCGAGCGATGCCCGCTCCGGCGGCCTCGGCCACTGATAGCTGAAAACTGGCGACTGAGAACTGCATTGCGAGGAGCCGTGGGATGAAAGACCTGCGTGTGTTTTCGGGGCGCAGCAACCCGCGTCTGGCTGAGCGGGTAGTCGATTACCTCGGCATATCGCTGGGGCGCGTGCAGTCGGAGAGA
>JBHHZX010000410.1:0-2567 GCA_046758265.1 Phycisphaerae bacterium | reverse complement strand
TGTCGAAGAGGCCATCAGCCTGGGCATCTGGCAGACGCCGGCGGTCTTCATCAACGGCGTCGAGCTGCGCGGCTGGAACGCGCCGAACGGTGTAAGGCGCGCGGTTGAGCGGCTGGCCGCGAGCCATCCGGAGCCGATGACCGCTGCGCTTGATCAGCCGTCGCCCGCAATGGAGAAGCTGATCGGGGACTGGCGGGCGTCGCCGCGTCGGCGTATTCCGCCCAGGGAAGGGCGGCGGGCGCTCGGCCCGGACGACGCGCGCGTACGGGTGGTGATCTTCGGCGATTTCCAGCAAAGCGGGACGGCGGAAGCCGACGCGGTCGTTCGCGGCGAAGTCGCGGCCCGCGGGGATGTACGCTACGAGTATCGCCATTTCCCCTTTAACAAGGATTGCAACCCGGTCGTGCAGAAGGAGACGAAGTTTCCACAGGCCTGCCGGGCGGCGCAGGCGGCCGAGGCTGCGGCGAGTCTGGCCGGCGTGGAGGGCTATTGGCAGATGCACGTTTGGCTACTTGAGCACCAGGAGGCTTTCAGTGATGCGGCGCTGCGAGAGGCGGCAACCGAAATCGGCATCGCCCCCGACGCGCTGCTGGCGGAAGTCGAGAAGCCCGACGTGCGTTCGGCTGTGGTTGAAGATGCGAAGCTCGGCCAGCGCTTGGGCGTCAGCGTTGTGCCGAGCGTCTTCGTCAATGGTCAGCGGGTGCCGCGTTGGAAGCTGGAGGGCGAAAACATACTCCCGCGCATTATCGCCGAAGCCGCCGAAGAGTGACCTAGCCGGCGGGCTCTGCACGCGGGCTAGTCCGTGACCGGCAGGCCGTCCACCAGGCGGGTCGCGGCGCGCCCGTAGCGTTTGGCGAATTCTTTGGGTGCCATATTTGCTTCGGCGGCGAGCTTGCCCAGCGCGGCGGGGTCTTCCAAGTCGCTGCGTTCGAGGCGGATCATGAACGCCCGCGCAACGCGGTACATGTCGGAGCGGATATTGACGGTTCGGACCGCAATGCGATTCGTCTTGGGATCAATCAGGTCATGCAAGTCGATGGGATTGAGGTTCCCGTTGACGATCGTCACCAGGACGCCCGGCGCAACAGTGTCCTGCATCAGTAACTGTACGGCGAAATAGCCGAGGCTACGGCAGTATAGCATGTCGCGCGGCGTGGGGTCCGCGCAGCGCAGTTCGTAACCGAGCTCGTGGTCAACGAGCGTGATCTTCTGGCCGCGCTCTCTGAAGCGTCTTTCGACCTCGTTCTTGACCAGACGCGCCAGGTCCACCTCGGCCAAGCGCGGGTGGCCGGCAGCGTCGGTTGGCACGGTATGACCGAGGAGTCGTTCGAGCTCGGCCACATCGCCGAGGCGGTAAGCCAACCCTTCCGCGAGAATCGCCACACCGTCCGTCCGGCCCATAACGCGCCGTTTCAGAATCGCGCCCTCGACCACATCGACGATGTGGTGCAGTTTGATGTTGTCCTCGAATTCTTCGGGAATCAGCGTCAGCGTCGTGCCGGCCGCCATCCCGATCGACAGCGCCAGCCAGCCGGCGCCGCGGCCCATGGTTTGGCAGATGTACCAGCGGCCCGTAGTCTGCGAGTCTCGCATCAGATTCTTGACGAGCTGCGTGCCGACGAACCGCGCCGTAGGAAAGCCGAAGGTGGAGGCCTCCTGTGGCAAGGGCAGATCGTTGTCGATCGTCTTGGGAACGTGTACCACCCGCAGGTCGTCTTCGGCGGAATCGCAGATGAAGCGGGCGCTCAGGGCGGTGTCATCGCCGCCGATGGTCAGCAAGTGGGTGATTCCGAGCGCCCGGAGGTTTCGGATGACCTCTCCGATCTTGTGGGCATCGGGCGCGACCAACCGGTGCTGCTTGCGGCGTGCGTCGTCGAGCAGGTTGGTGCGTGAAGTGCGCAGGATTGAGCCGCCGTCGAAGTGAATTCGCGCGACCTGCGCGATTTCCAAGACGACAGCATGCGAATTGCGGTGGAATTCGTCTGATGCCAGCCAGCGAAACCCCTCGTAAAAGCCGATCACCTCGAAGCCGCGCTTGGCGGCCTCGATCGTTGCGGCACCGATCACCGCGTTGATGCCCGGAGCAGGACCACCGCCTACGACGATGCCAAGTCGTTTGTTTTCCATAACGGGCGAAGCCTCCGTCGGCTGCGGCTCTCTAACCGCCTCTTTGCCACTTGGCTACGACCCCGAGCGTACGCTCCTGCCACAGCGCGGCCGCCGGGTGGCTGCCAGCCTTGGGCCCGCGGGTCGAACCGGCCACGGACACCGAGCAGCGATAGCGTACGGTCGAGACGGATTCGCGACAATGGACCGGGTGCGCGTTTTTCGCATGCGGTCCCTTGCCGACCCAGGCGCAGGGGCGTACCCTTTCCCCCCTGGTTTTCTCGTGAGACAGGATCGGTAATGCGCAAGTTTAAGCCTCACAAAGGACTGAAAAAGCGCGTGAAGGTCACCGCCCGTGGCAAGCTGATGCGGAAGATTGCCGTTGCCGGCCACCTGATGAGTGGCAAGTCCGGCCAAAGCCGCCGCCGGCTACTCCGGAGGGTCGTGCTGGTCTGAAGAAT
>JBHHZX010000409.1:0-2591 GCA_046758265.1 Phycisphaerae bacterium | reverse complement strand
GCATCTTCGGCAATGTGGTCGGCGCTATAACAGCCGCGATAGCGGCCGCCGGGGCCGTGGCGGCGCACGTAGACAAAGTCGGCGTCGCCCGGTTCGGTGAACGGGCAGCGGGGCATATCCGCCAGACACAGGGCCGCGTCGTGCGCGTCGAGCAGGGCGGTGGTTCCGGCGTCCGCCCAGCTCGCGTGACGGAACTCGACTACCACCCGCCAGCGCATGCGTCCCATCGTCTTGCGCAATTGGCCCAGAAAGGCGTCCAGCCGCGCGGAGTCCTTGTGGAGCGAGGGCGGAAGCTGGACCAACAGCGGGCCGCGCTTCGTTCCGAAGCGACGTACGATGTTGAAGAAGGCGCCCAACTGCTCGTCGCAATCGACCAGCTTCTTGCGATGGGTAATCATGCGCCAAAGCTTGACCGCGAAGCGAAAGCGCCCGCCGGTTACCTCACACCAGCGCTCCACCGTCGCCTCGGTCGGCAGCCGATAGAACGTGGAATTGATCTCGACGGTCGCGAAGTGCTGGGACAGGTGCGCCAGCCAGTCGCCCGGCTTGAGGCCCTTGGGGTAGAAGCGCCCGCCGGCCCAATGCTTATAGGACCAACCGCTGGTTCCGACATGGAGTTGACCGCCGTGAGCCATGTCCCAGTCCGGCCGGCGACGAGCAAGGTGCCTGTGTCGGCGTTCAAACCCGGATTATATGCGTCGGGGTCAGTTTCCGCGCCCCCACGATCGATGCGGCCCGGGCACGCCGTCCGTCGCTTGTCACTCCGAGGGAGTGGAGCGCGTGAGGAATCTAGCCCCGCCGCGCGACGAGGCCGGATTCCTCGCTCCGCTCGGAATGACAAAGGGCTGGGACGTTAAGCCATGACACACACCCCTGTCCGACAGGTCGACCGGTTGGCGGTATAATCCGGCCCGTTCGGCGGATGTTGATCGTCGCCGCGAGGTAGTCCACGTGCCTCAAAGCAATTCCACGTTGTCCGGAGAGCAAGACGCCTGCACGGCGTTTGTGCCGTTACCGATCCGGCATGGTGATATGCTCCGCGTGCTGGGGCCCAAGTCCGAAGAAGCCGCGGTGGCGGTCGATCCGCTGGTGAAGCTCGACCAGTCCCTGACAGTCGTGCAGTCGTTCGTGGCCGGTTTGTGCGATGCCGACGGGCAGTTGGTGCAGCCGGTCGAGCTCGCGATGGTGGTGGACCCGGCCACGGTCGTGCCGAACAAGCAGGTGCCGACGGCGGCGGTGCTCAAGATGTTCGCTGCGCTGCCGGAATTGCACACCGCGTTGCCTGCATTGCCCGGATTCAATGTGCTGCGGGACGTGATTGTGGAGCCGCGGCGCGTCGGCCCGCTGCTGTATTGCCGCAAGCGCCACTGCATTTTTGCTGCTCGCTCGCCGAATACGGCTGAACTGCTGCGCGTGGTCCCCGCCGATCAGGCGGAACGACCGTCCGACGACGCGGCCGCGAGCGACCTGCCGATCGAGTTGCTCAGTTGGGACGGGCCCACGGATGGCGACCGGGCGCCGGCGATTTACGGCGGCGGGGGCGGCACCAACGCATCCGGGACCATCGCGTCGTTGGAGCAGTTGTTGCTTGACCAAGGGAAGGTGGTCGCGGCGGCGGCCGAGCTGAAACGAAGGGATCCGGTTGCCGGAGCGCGGCTGGCGGCCGAGCACACCTGCATTGAATGCCCGGAACGCCCGCGTTGCTACCCCAAGGACGACGGGCATGCATACGCCGCGGATCGTCTGGTCGCGATCAGCGCCGTCGAGGCCCCGCTGGTGTTCTCACCGCTGGGCGAGTGGCGGTTGGACGACGCGAGTCGCATGGTCGGCGGGCTGTCGCCAAGCGAATGTCTGGCGAGGCAGACGCGGAACGATAACGAGTTTGAGGCGTGGCGCGCCGCGCGTGGCCGGGCGATCGAGAGTGCCGGGCCGTCGCGGCTATTGGCCGGCGAGCGCGATGGTCGCGAACTGATCGAAGTAGCCCGCTTGAAGCTCGGGTTGATTGCCGGGCTGCTGGCGCAACTCAACGCCTGCTGGCAGGCAACTGGGCGGCCGCATTTGTGCTGGAACGCGGAAACGGTCCGGGTGGCGTGGCGTTGGCCGGCGGCGACGCCGGCGACGTGCTGGGGTTTCCAGCCACTGCTCCGCAAAGTGGGTTTGCAGCCGAACGCGCTGGTTGAGACGCCGGACGGCCGACCGTTGCCGTATCCGCCCGCGTTCTCCGATCCGGCGCTCTTGCCCCCGCAAACAATTGACGCAGCACGCTATTTCAACGAACCGCGGACGGCTACGGTCTTTGTAAAGAAGCCGCAGACCGGTGACGGTACGGGTCTCCAAGTCCTCTTGGAGCAGCTGAACATCCCGTGGGAGTTGTTTTGTACGAGCGACACGATGCACGTGGCCGGCGAAGGTTGGCGAGCAGTGCTGGCGCCGGCCGCCGAGCGTAATCCGGACGATGGCGAGGGGCAGCCCTTTGCTGGGCGCGTGACGGGCAAGGTGGCAAGTTTGAAAAAGGGCGTGCAAATCGACCACGCCCAGTGCTGCTGGTATCCGCGTTTCAATGAGGCGGTTGATCTGCACGCGGTCGGCAT
>JBHHZX010000408.1:0-2599 GCA_046758265.1 Phycisphaerae bacterium | reverse complement strand
CTGACCGGTTAAAAACCGGTCCTACACCAAGGACGTCCGGGACAGAGCCCGGACGCGACCACGGCCGCGCGAGTGCGCGGGCCGCTACGGTCGGCCGGCACGGGGCCCGGCCGCTACGTTCTCCTCCCGGGGGACCGGAGGTATTCGGGAGGGGTCGCGCTTTCCAGCAGGCTCGTGTACTCAGTTCTCGACGGTGCCGACGGCGGCAACCTCGTCAAGTGTTTCACTGCTCGCAGCGGCTTGCTCGGCAAGGATACGGCGGCGGCGATAACGGAACCGTCGGCGGTAAATCAAGACGAGGTTGCGCACGTAGATGAATATGCCCAGAGCCTGGCCGAGCATGATCACCGGATCACGCCGCATCAGGGCGTAGCTAAAAAGCATCGCGCCGCCGCACAGGCTCAGATACCAGAACGCAATCGGCACGTAGCTGCGCCCCCGCCGCTCCGACGCCAACCACTGCACGACGAAGCGCATCATGAAGGCGAATTGCCCGGCCAGGCCGAACAGGCCCAACCAGTTGAACAAGTCGTTGAAGAACCAGTTGGCGAGCATGAGACAGTCTTGAGTTATCAGTTTTTAGTTGTCAGTTGTCAGTTTTCGCTAGCCGGCTCTCAGTCTTCGGCGGCCGGTCGACGGCGACTGGCTGAGAACTGATCACTGATCACTGAGAACTGAGAACTGACAACTGACAACTATTTGTTGCAATAATCGATCAGCCGGGCGATCTCACTGCGCAAATCCTTTCGGCGCACGATTCGATCAACGTACCCGTGCTCCAGCATGAACTCCGCTTTCTGAAAGCCCTCGGGCAGGGTGGTTTTGATCGTGTTCGCGATCACACGCGGGCCGGCAAAGCCGATCAGCGCGCCGGGCTCGGCTAGCGTGAAGTCGCCCAGAAAGGCGAAACTCGCCGCCACTCCCGCCGTCGTCGGGTCGGTCATCACCACGATGTACAGCCCCCCGGCCCCGTCCAGCTTGGCGATGGCGGCGGCCGTCTTGGCCATCTGCACCAGCGAGACCATGCCCTCCATCATTCGGGCTCCGCCACTGCACGTCACCATCACCAGCGGCAGCTCTTCCCTGGTGGCCCGCTCGGCGGCGGCCGCGACCTTCTCGCCGACGACCGCCCCCATGGAGCCCATGATGAAAAACGGGTTCATCACGCCCATGATCACCGGGCGGCCCTTGACGAACCCCTTACCGACGACGATCGCTTCGGTGTCGCCCCCCGCATTCCTGCTCGCTTCGAGGCGCTCCTTGTAGGAAACGCGGTCTTCAAACTCCAGTGGATCGCTCGACTCGAGATCCGGCAGGAACTCTTCGAACGTGTCAGGGTCGTTCAACTGTCTTATCCGCGTCCGCGCGGCGACCCGGTAGTGGTATCCACACTCCGGACAGACGTGCAGATTCTCCTCCAGCAGACGCCGATAAACCATCGCGGCGCAACTGTCGCAGCGAACCCAGGACCCCTCGGGCACGTCCACGACACGGCGTGTAGCGCTCGGCACCTCAGCCATATTTCGTCCCCAAACGGGTGCGTTATCCCCTAAGCGTCGGCGGCCGGCACCGTCACGCTCACACAATCCATCACCACCGGCCCGTCCGCGCGCTGGCTCGTCTCCCAAATCTTGGCGGACGCCGCGCCCTCCAGCACGTAGCGTGCCATCGCAAACGTAAGCGGCCGCATCACCAGACCGATCCCGGTCGGGCCGTCTGGCTTGATACGCTTCTTCAGGCAGGTCCGCACCCGGTGGGCTGCCTCCGAAAAACCCTCACCCTGCGGCGGGCTGACGCTCAGCGGCGAGTCCACGAGCTGCCGATGTGCCTTGGCGTAGCGTTTCTTCAACTGGTCTTCGGTCAGTCCGGCCCACAGCCCGAGGTCCACCTCGATCAAAGCACCCAGCGCCTTGGTGGGGATGTTCAACCGGCGACCGATGTGCAGAGCGGTGGCCTTCGAGAGTTCGTCAGGGGCGTGAAAAATCTTGCTGAGCATGAGCGGCCGGAGCTGCTCGCCCCACTGAGCGCACTGCGTTTCCCCGACCGGCGTGAGCTCCAGCTCGACCCGACTCAACAGGCGTCCTTTCTGACGCCAATCGGTCACTCCGCATGGTATCAACGCGACCTTCATAGCTTTGGTTCCATATTGCGTTGTGCAATCCCCTCCGCCGCAGCGCGTCGCAGGGCCGCAATCACACTCGGGGGATCTTCCGCGTGAAAAACAGCGTCCCCCGCGACGAGTGTGTCGGCCCCCGCCGCCGCCACTTGCGGCGCCGTTTCAGGGTTGATGCCCCCATCAACCTCCAGCGACTGTTTCTCACCGAGCCAGTCGGCGAGCAGCTCGATCTTTTCCACGCATTCAGCCATGAAACGCTGCCCGCCGAATCCCGGGCAAACCGTCATGACCAGCACGAGGTCCACGTCCGCAATGATTTCCGAAATCGCCTCCGCCGGGGTGCCGGGGTTCAGCGCTACGCCGACCTGCACCCCCAGATCGTGGATCTGTCGCACAAGCTGCGGCGGGTGCTCCGCGGCCTCAATATGAAAAGTGAGGCTCCCGGCACCCGCCTTGACGAAGGCTGGAGCGTGGCGTCCCGGA
>JBHHZX010000407.1:0-2628 GCA_046758265.1 Phycisphaerae bacterium | reverse complement strand
CGCCAAGAGCAATCCCGTCCAGCAGGCCGCGACGACGTTCTTCTGCCACCAGAGGAGGTCTACCAGGAGGTATCGCCAAGGGCTCGAGCTGGCGACATTGGAGCTTGAAATGACCGGAGCCGCGCCCGAGAAGAACAAGCCAGCGGCGATGATGTTGACATACAGGACCAGGACCTGCGCCGCGACAATCGGACACAGTAGCGACCATAGCGCTCGTTGCTGGTGGCGCTCCACACGCAGAAGGAGATGTGCGCAGGTCAGGACGTACGCGATGCCGAAGCAAAGGCCGCAAACGTGGGCCGCGACGATCTCGATCCGCCCCGCCCCCAGCGTCAGGCCGCTAAACCTCAGCACAAGATCAAGTAACGTGCCGAGGATACCCACGGAGGCGAAGATGACCGCCACAAGGGCGAAGCGTGGCTTGAAGCGTTCGGTGGCGCGCGCGAATGGCTGTGTTAGGAGCAGGATTGCGGCGAATCGGCCAAAGCTGCCGAGCCAACCGCCATAGATCCAGGCGTAGAAGCCGACCCAATACACGAAACGCGGCGCCACGAAAAAGACGCGGAAGGCGGCGGTCATCGCCATCGCGCCGAGGACTTCAACGAGAAATGCCGCGGCGAGGATACCGGTTCCCCAACGCGCCAGATTCTCGCTGCGCTGGGAGTGGAAGCGAAACCCGACCGGCGGCGCCGATTTCAGCACCGCCGCGCCGCATTCCGGGCACTTGGATTCCCACGGCAGTGTCCGCAGGTTGTAGCCGCACTTGGCGCACGGCAGATCCGTCTCGACGCGTGGCAAAGCAGCCTCGCCGCTTGTATGGTGCGACGCATCAGCCGTCATGACACGCGAATCGTAGTGCTCGCCGGGTCAATCCGCTATGCTGCGCGCCGCCGCAGTCAAGAGATCTCACTTGATGTAACGCGTGGAGGATTCGAGAACAAGCTCAGGGGACCTGCCATGAGACACTCAATTGTACTGCTGTTCGTCATGTCGGCGTCGCTTTTCATCCCGTTCGGCGGTTGCACTGTCGTTGACCTTCGACTTATGACGCTTGACAGCGACTTACTGCCGATCATTCCCGACGGCGTCGTCAGCCGGGCAATCACCTGGGAGAACCGTACCGGCGAGCCTGGTGCCGGCGGAAAGGCTCGCGGTGGCCGCAAAGGATCGCCGTGCATCCCGCTGATCAAGAATGGCGAAACCGTCACGCTGATGGACATCGAGGGCTGCGGGGTGATTCGGCACATCTGGATCACGATTCCCGATCGCTCGCCGGAGGCGCTGCGCAACATGATCCTGCGGATGTACTGGGACGGCTGCGCGCTGCCGAGCGTCGAGGCGCCGGTCGGGGACTTCTTCGGCATGGCCCACGGACGGACGGCGGAGATGACGACGGCGTACACGACGATGACGCTGGGCCGCGGCTTCAACTGCTTCTTCCCGATGCCGTTCGCGACGCACGCGAAAATCACCATCACCAACGACATGCCCGACGGCCGAGAGATGCGAGCGTTCTTTTTCCAGATTGATTACGAGCTGCGCGACCGCCTGCCGCCGAGCACCGGCCGGTTTCACGCCCAGTTTCGCCGGCAGAACCCGACGGTCGAGAAGCGGGACTACGTCGTGCTCGACGGCGTCGAGGGGCCGGGGATGTTCATCGGCTGCGTGATCGGCGTGCGGGCGCTCAGTGAGGACTGGTGGGGCGAAGGCGAGATGAAGTTCTACATGGACGGCGACACGGACTATCCGACCATCTGCGGCACCGGGACGGAGGACTACTTCTGCGCCGCCTGGGGCATGGGCCTCTACCAGACCCCTTGGCACGGTTGCACGCTGAACCTGAGAAACGACTACTTCAAACACCCGCTGGTGAGCATGTACCGTCTCCACGCGAAGGACCCGGTGCACTTCCGCCAGAGCTTCAGGGCGACGATCCAGCAGATCGGCTGGAGGCGCCCGGACGGGCTGTTCGAGCGCAGCGACGACTGGTGCAGCCTTGCGTACTGGTACCAGCTCAAACCCAACCGGCACGTGCCGCCGCTACCTGACCGAAATGCGCGCACCGCGGACATCCTGGAACCGAAGGAGGAGGGGGCGGAGCAGTAGCGCCAAGCGAGCGCGGCGCGCGGGGCGCGATTTTCATTGCTAGCGGATACATGCGAGGGTGCATGAAGCCCCCATCCTACGCGTTCCGAATGATTCGTGCGTGGTTGCCAGCAGAGCCGGGCCGTCCCCGGTCCGGCATGCCGTGAGTCCGTAGCGCATCCCCGGCCCGGCAAGCCGGCGGGAACACACGCTTGCTCTGTCCCGAATCTCCGCAGGCACACATAGCGTCGCGGCCTGTGTGAGCGCGTGACAGCCCACGTCGCTCAGTCGCCGTCGCGAACTCGCTAAGTTCGTCCCCGGGGAGCCGCGCCGAGGCGGGGGCTTAGCGTTCGGAGGACGACGGCGGGCTCGCGCCAGCGCGGATGCGCTCCAGCTCTTCGCAGAATGCGACGGCGCGCCGTTTCTGCTCGTACTCTTTGCGCACCGCTTCCGAGAGATACCGCTGCCCCTTGATGTCGCTGTTCTGCAGCGAGTCGGCCCAGGCGCGGAGCTGGCGTGAGATCGATTCGCTCAAGGATTTCA